>JAZRZG010000205.1:0-2079 GCA_045601305.1 Synergistaceae bacterium | reverse complement strand
GTGGTGTCGGAGTAATCTCCGACGCTGGAAGTAATGACCTTTCAATATTGGCGCAAGCCAACACTGCGGACTATACGCCTATGCCGCTGCACGCCTATTCTCCTGTCTTTTCCAAATGACTTAGTTCTGCCCTGTCGGGTGAGCTTACGGAAGGCTTTTTTCACCGGCAGGACATCCGTGCATTAAGTCATATATTAAATCGCATCGACGTCATGCGTCCACGGTGCTGACAAGCCCGCTGCCAACACGCTATGAACGGGAAAACTGCGGTAACAACCACCGGTGGTGGCTGGTTTCCCACGCAAATACGCGGTCCTCTATCAGAGCAACATCGTGAGCAACAAACGCCTGCGCAGGCGAATTTGAATGTTGAAACATCAAGAACGTTTGTTCAAAAACAGTCAAATTTGCGAACAAACGGACAATAGTCAGATATTTTTGACTGTTTAGCCGATTGTTCGCTGTGACAAAATATTAAAAAGCACTTCAGCAAAATGCTGAGGCGCTTTTTTTTTATGCCCGTCTTTCTGCGGAAATCCGCAAGGATTTAGCGCAGAATCCAGCGTCTTTGCCCCGCAGGGACAGAAAAACAAATTACCAATTACCAAGTACCAATTACCAATTGTGGTGTCCGCTGACGCGGACGTTTGAAGTTAGAACCTTTTTTGCTCCCTCTTTCTGCGGACGACGCAAGCCGGAGCGCAGAATCCAGTGTCGTTTTCTTCTAAAACTCCACGGGCTTCGCCCGTAACGTCACTGGGCACTGCGCTGACGCTTCGCGTCCCGCAGTGAGACGGAGTTTTTTTGTTTTCCAGCTAACGACCGACGACAAGAACGCACTTAGCACTTGGCACTTAGCACTTTGGAAAAGCAAAAGCATCTAACGACAAACGACTAACGACCGACGACAAGAACGCACTTCGCACTTGGAGAGATAAAGAGCCGTGTGCATACGCACACGGCTTTGTTTTTGCCAAAGGTCTGCGGAGCAGGGAACGTCTTGTACTCCTACCCGCCTATGCCCCTATACTCCTACCCGCCTACCCGCCTATGCCCCTATACTCCTATTCTTTACGCTGTTGCCACTGCTGCCGCTATTGAGAGGAACTTCGTTTCTGCCGAGTCTGCGCGGCTTGTGAGTATGACAGGCTTTTTTGTGCCGAGTATGATACCTGCCGTTTTGCTCTTGGCGAAATAAACTATAGATTTGAAAAGCGGGTTGCCGCAGTCAATATCGGGAACCATAAGAACGTCGGCGCGTCCTGCGACTTCTCCGGTAATGCCTTTGTGTATTGCCGATTCTACTGATACTGCGTTGTCAAGCGCGAAGGGTCCGTCAAGCAGACAGCCTTTGATCTGTCCGCGTCTGTTCATCTGGGCAAGAGCAGCGGCGTCAAGTGTCGCCTGCATCTTCGGGTTGACAACTTCAACCGCCGCAAGGCATGCGATTTTCGGTGTTTCAATGCCGAACGCGTGGCAGAGTTTCACAACGTTGTTCACTATGCCGACTTTTTCTTTAAGTTCGGGATATGTGTTAAAAACGCCGTCCGTGACAAATATAAGTCTGTCCCAGCCGGGGATCTCATGAATGTATGAATGTGAGAGCACTTTTCCTGTTGTCAGCCCGATTTCTTTGTTAAGCACGGCGCGGAGAAAATCGCTTGACTCAAGCATTCCTTTCATCATAATGTCCGCTTTGCCGGAGGAAACCAGTTCCACTGTTGTAAGAGCCGTTTTTGCCGGTCCCTGTTTGCAGTCAAGAACTTCATAATCGGCGAGGCTGAGGTTTGCGAGTTTTGCCTCTGCGGCTATTTTGTCCGCGTCACCGACGAGAACCGCGTTAACGATACCTTCTTTGCGCGCGCGTTCCACAGCTTCAAGCACAACGTGGTCTTCGGCGCAGGCAACCGCCATTTTCTTTGGACCGATCTGTTTTGCGTATTCAACAAGTTTGTCCAGTGTACGAATCTGTTCCATAAACAACACTTCCTTATAGAGTGAAATATAAAACTTCCTGCCGACAGCAATTATACACCAAACTCAATAAAACGGCGCGTTTTTCGCTGTGTAAAAGTCAGG
>JAZRZG010000204.1:0-7191 GCA_045601305.1 Synergistaceae bacterium | reverse complement strand
TCTTTTGTCTGCGGCTTGTCAAATTCACTTTGCAGTTCGTCTGAAAGTGATTCGGCAAAATAGCCGCGGAGAAGTTTTTCTATTCCTTTTTCAGTGTAGTCCCAGCGGCAGATTGCTTTATGCAGTATGTTGCCGAAGGCTTGTCCGCTTTCTGCGGTTTCGCCGTTGCTTTCGTTTTCCCAGTTCTGTTTTATTCCCTGTCTGAAACTTGTGCGGTAGGCAGCAGGACACCATTCAATCATTGCGTAGGCTGACGCGGTTATGCGGCTGAGCATTGCGCCTGCGGCGTGCGTGATTTTAAGCGGTTCAATTTCTGCCGGAGCGTTTTTGGAGGTCTGTTCGTTTTTTTCAGCCTTTTCAGGTGTCAGACTCTTTGCGTCAATGAACCTGACAGCTGTTGTATTGT
Source organism: Synergistaceae bacterium (assembly GCA_045601305.1). GTDB lineage: Bacteria > Synergistota > Synergistia > Synergistales > Synergistaceae > Equadaptatus. The sequence continues at coordinate 6,785 of JAZRZG010000204.1, read as the reverse complement.
GTGCAATGTGTTCTGTGTTAAGGAATTTTTTAAGAAATCCGGCGGTTGTGATTTCCTGCTTTGCGGTTTCTGTCTGTATGCCGCACATAATCAGTTTTTCGCGCGCGCGTGTCATCGCAACGTACCAGCACCGCTCATATTCCGCATCTTGGTCTGCTTTGTCAAGATCAGCGTGCCATTGTGCCGATATAATCTCCCTGCCGCCGTCGGTTTCGATAAAGTCGGGCAGAGTGCTGACAAGAAGTCCGAGTGTCGGAGATATTTTGACGGCATCGCTTGAGACTTTTCTGTTTCGCTGTGTTTCGGCGAGTATGGTAACAGGAAATTCCAGCCCTTTTGAGGCATGTATTGTCATTACTTTTACGCAGTCCTGACTGCTGTCGGCAATCTCCGGTTCTTCTTCCTGCTGGGAACTGCTGACGGCATTCTGCAGATATTCGGCGCAGCCGGCAAGCGAGCCTCCGACAGAGTTCTCATATTCACGCGCAGCTTCTGTGAGTCCTGCAACGTTTGCCGCGACACGGCGTCTCTGTGACGGCGCATAGGCTTTGAGATATTCTTTGTCGCGCTGAATTTCCATAAGCGCGGCAGATACGCCGCGAAGTTTTGCGATACGGCTCAGTTTTTCTATTCTGTCCGTTTCGTTAGGATACTGTTCTTTGACGATTTGCCACAGAGCGTTGTTTACTCCGTCTTCCGCCGCGGCTGAAATCATGCGTTCTGTTTCTCCTGCCGGAATGTCGCAGAAGGGTGAGGCAAGCCAGGCGGCAAGAGCAAGCGCGTCGTTTTTTGTCGAAAAGAGCGTGACAAGGTTTATGAGCACGCGGATTTCGTCTCTGCCGTAGTAGTCTCTGCTTGTGCAGAGTACGTAAGGAATTCCGGTGTATTCAAAGGCTTTTTCGATTGCTCCGTACGAGGTGCGTGTGGGGACAAGCACTGTGAAATCAGACCAGCGGCTTTTGCGTCTTGCTTTCAGTTCCTTGTCGTACACTGTCACGCTGCCGCGAAGCTCTGTGATTCTTTTTGCAAGCGCCTTGTAGAGTTCAAAGCGGGCATCGTCAGTACGCAAGCCGCCCTTTTTTTTGTTTGTGTAACTGATGAGGTCAAACGCGCAGTCCTCGAAAGCATCTTCTTTGCCGTCGGGGTAGTTCAGTTTAATGTCGCCCATGCTGTCTTGCCAGATGTCCGTAAAGGTGTCGTTGAAGATTCCGAGCAGAGCTTTTGTTGAACGGAAATTTTTGTCAAGGTTAATGTATTGTGCACAATCTGAATGTTTTGCGACATCTATGTAGTTTTTGAAAAGTGTCAGGTCGGCATGGCGGAAACGGTAGATTGACTGCTTGATGTCGCCGACAACAAAAAGCGTGTTCGGATTTTCTGCGTCAAGTCCTTTCCAAAGCTTTTCAAGCAGAGCGTTCTGCTGCGGGTTGGTGTCCTGAAATTCGTCAACCATTATGTGCCGGTATTTTTCGCTGCATGCCGGATTGTTTTCAAGCACTTCCTTTGCCTTTTGAATGAGGTCGTTAACCGAAAGGCAGTTGGAGGTGCTTTTTTTCTGTTCCCAGCAGTGCCAGCCGAGAGCCGCCGTTTTGTTGAGCAGCGACAGCAGTTCTTTTTCTTCTGCCGAAGGCTTGGCGGCAAGAAGAAGATCATGCTTAATTGTGGTGCGGTAGTCGCTTGGTGAGACACCGAAAATGTTTATGAATAAATTTTTGTAATCGTTTGTCTGCCCTCGCAAATCTGACAATGCCTCAAGCAGTGCAGATACAAATTCGTCAGCTGTTTCGTCAATGAAATTCGCAGCGCCGAGCAATGCTTTTTCAGGTTTATTGTCTGAATTTTTATTTTTGATAACCGCAAATTCGGAGCTGGTGAGAACACTGCGCCACGCTTTCACAACCTCTTTTTTCAGGTTGTAATCTTTGCCGTATTTGTTTTCCTGAAGCTCTGCCACCGCTTTTTCGTTTGAAAAATTCCAGAGCCATTCGCTGTTTACGGTTTTTCCCTCGCTGTCTCTGTCCATGCTGCCGCAGGCTGAAACAGCGTTTCTTGCTGCCTGCGCAAGTGTGTCAGGCCTGTAACAGTTTACGAACTTTGAAAAGAGCGGATGCCCGAAAAGCTCTGCGGCGCGTTGTTTCCAAACTGCATTGTCGCCGCACAGGCGCCGGATTTTTTTCGTTGACAGTTCATCAAGCGTTTGCGCAAACTCCTGCCAGTAAAGTTCTTCAAACGGGGCAGAAGCAATGGTAAAGGCAGGATCTATGTCAAGCGACAGCCCTGCTTCGCGCGTTATTTTCATCGCAAAGGAGTCCAGCGTTGAAATGTCAGCGTCTTCAAGCTGCTCAATTCGTTCTTTGAGAAACGGAAGTTCTTTGCCGTATTCGCTGTAAAGTTTTGCCAGCTGACTGCCGATTCTTTCGCGCATTTCCTGTGCCGCTTTTTTCGTGAAGGTGAGCACAAGTATCTGCTGTGCGGCACAGCTTTCGTCATTTGCAAGCAGCCAGGCGAAACGCTGGGCAAGCGTCTGTGTTTTCCCTGCGCCTGCGCCTGCGCTTACCACTGTCAAAGGCTTTTGCGACAGTATTGCTTCTTTCTGCTGATCTGTACTGTCTCCTAATATAAATTTCTGCCAGCTCATCTTATTCCTCCGTGCCCTCTTCGCTTTCTTCGGTGTAGAAGGGATTTTCCCGTCTGCGGCAAAGTGTCTGATATTCGCATTCCTGACATACACCGGCGCCTTTTTCCATATTGCGGCGGCGCGCGTTGTAATTGGCCTTAAAGTTTCCTTCATTCACCGCCGCGGCGATTTTGGTAAGCGTTTCTTCCGCTTTTGCAATCTGTGCATCGCGTGCGTCAGCGTTTTTGCAGACCGATTTTCCCTCAATTCCGTAAACTGCTGCCATTGCATCGCTGAAATATCCGTATAATTTTCCGTCGCCGTGTCCCAGCCAGCAAAAGCCGGCAACGTCAAGCCCTCGCATTTTTTTGAGCAGACAGGCGTAGGCGGGAAGCTGCAGGTCGTCTGCGTGATTTTCGGCTTTGTTCAGCTTGTAGTCGAGAATTACAGCCCTGTTGCCCGTGTATATGTCTATGCGGTCGAATTTTCCGCGGAATTTCACTCCGTCAATTTCAAAATCGTTTCCGTCGGCGTCTTTGATCCGAATTTCTGTTTCAACACTGAGCCGTCCGTGTGCCTTCGCTTTTTTCTCAATTTCGTCCTGAAGCTCTGCAACGGCAAACGCTTCTTCTTTCAGCAGCGTGTCGTAGCGTGCAAGTCTGTCGGTTGAAAGTCCTTTGTAATTATCTTCCCGGAGTTTTTCGTTATTCCAGTTTGCCGCAACGTACGCAGTAAAACTGCCGCGATTTTCTTCCGGCTGTTTCCAGTAGCTTTCCCACAGCGCATGGTTGAAATTTCCCGCTTTCAAAGGGTCGTAGGCGTTGTTCTCCCAGCGTTCGAGCCGCATTTTACGGCACCAGTAAAGGTAAGGACATTCTGTCCACGAGTCGAGCATACTTAGGGAAACGGTCGGCTTTTCCTGTCTGTATTCGGCAGTTCTCGGCAGCTCTCCGCGGTCGCGCTGCTTTTTCACGTGTTCAGGCAGTTCCGCGCCTTCAAACCACTCGTCACCCTCCTGCGGAAGAGATTTGGCAAGACTGTATTCAATCTTTTCACCACAAAGCTCAAACAGCGTTTGCTGTCCCGTATTTTTGTCAAAAAGGCGCGTGACAAAAATTGACTCTCCCTGCGGCCGTCCGTTTGCGTCTGTGTTAGAGCGCGCGATTACCGCCCCCTGTTTTGCCGTTGCAAGCAGACGGCGCAGCAGCAGTTCCTTCTGCTCGCGCTGTTCGGCTATGGTGGGTATGTGCGCGGATTTCAAAATTACGGCTTCGTTGTTTCCTTCTTTCTGATTTATCAGCTCCAGCTGTTCTTTGCGAAGCAGAGGAGACTCCCGAAGCACCCCCGGCCATGTTGACGCGTCAATGTCTGTCATAATCCAGAAATCGTGCTGTTCAAAGGTTGCCGGCGCTCTGCCGTAGAGTGTCAGACTGTTTTTCTGCGCAAGCTGTATCGGAAGTGTCGCCGTTGAAGCCCAGTCAAGCAGAAATGCGACAGCGTCTTTCCCGCTGAAAGTCAATTTTGCGGCAGGACCTGCGTTTTTGCCTGTGCCGTTAAGCTGACGGATTTTTTTGTCAAGCTCGTGCAGAGCAGTTGAAAGATTTTTGACGGTGTAGTCAAACTCTGTGTCATCTTGTACAAGCTTCGAGGCTGTGTGTGTGACATTAAGCGTGCCAAGAAAAGTTTTCCACGCAGTAAGGATTTGTGAGGAGGTACCGCCCTTTTTCAGACTGTCGCACAGCACGGCAAGCTTGTCAAAAAGCGAAAGCGCGGCTTTGTTTCCTTCAAGCGCTTTTCGCCAGCCATCTTCGCCGTGCGGAAAATATTTCACGTATTCCCTGTGGCTGAAACCGTCCGGCAGAAGCAGCGGATGAGACAAGAGCGCGGCTGTTTCGTTGGTGTCCCATACGGAAGTATATGCCGCCCATATCTGCTGCGGCAGTCTGCCAAGCGGTGTGTCATGCACAGTGCCGCGCGAAACCACGTTGTACGGTATGCCGTAGCGGCGCAGCTCGTTTTCCACGCTGTCAAGCGACTGCGGCGTTGAAAGTATGCCGACCTGACCGAAATCTGAAAACTCGCCGAAGGCTTCCGGCAGACTGCCTTTATTCAGTTTCCAGAGCGCTAATTCGCGTGCAACTGCCATGTATTCGAGATTTCGGTTGTTTGCTTCAAGTTTTTTGATTTTAAGCGGTTTAACCTCATCTGTGATGGAAATACATTCCGGCTTATTTTCAAAAGAGCCGAGCTGCTGAATGCCGCCGCGGAAACTTTTGTCCGGCATACCTGTCTGCGGCATGATAAATTCACAGCTGCAGTTTTCGATATTGCACAGCGGCTCAAACAGCATAAGCTGATTGCCCGTAAAAGTGCTGAATCCGACAATGGCGAGAGTTTTGCCTTTCAAAAAAGAAGGATCGTTTTTCAGATATTCAAGGACTTTATCCGGCGTCTGAACAGAATCCGCGAGGTTGCAGCATGAAAGATAGTCAAGATAGTTTTCGTAAAGGTCGCAGAGAAGTTTCTCCGGATTGTTACCATCAAGCGTGTCGGCAAGCCTTTCTTTGATAAGCGAAGGCTTTACCCCCTCTTTTATCAGCGTGTGAATATTGTCCGAAAGCAGAGTTACAAAGCCTTGATGTGACATTCCGGCAGGAAATTCCATACCCTCGTTGTCCGTTTTGTATTTTTCGACAAGATATTTCAGAATAAGTTTGTGGTCAGGCGGGTCAATGACGTGCAGCGGCTGTCCGGCGTTTTCTGCCAGCTTTTTAAGCAGTTCGCTGAGCGTCATAATATTGGGGCGTTTGCCGAAGACAGACGCACTGTCCAGAATAAGGTCAGTCAAAGTGTCCTTGTCAAGCGTTGTCGGTACAAGAAAAATCACGTTCTGTCCATTTTTTTTGTATAGTTCGGCTAAATGTTTCTTTGTTTCTGAAATTCTGAAATAAGTATGAAGTGTCGGCATAATATCTCCTTAAATCGAAAATCAATACTTGTTTGTTGGTAATTTGGTTTTTATTTGCTGTGTTTCTTTGCCTGATTTATCAGCAGTTTGCCGAGTTCAAACGCCTTCTGCAAATCCTTTGGGAACTGTTTTTCGCGCATTTCTGCCTTGTGTCCTGCGTCAAACATTGTGCAGACGTAGTCCGAGTAGTTGTCGAACTGGTACGTGTCACACGCGCAGAGCATTTCGCAGCTGCCGTAAAAATGTCCGAGAAAACGCTGAATAAGTCCGAAAGCGCCGTCAGGGCGGTTATAATGCAGACGCACCATCATGTGACGAGGCACGTTCATTGTGAGAATAAGCCCGCAGGCGATTTTTTTGCCGACAAGGCTTTTATGTTCGTTAGTGTACTGAAAAACAGGGAATATCATGCGCTCTATAAGCGCGCGCACTCCGCTTGAAACGTCTGAAAGATAAACGGGGGAGCCTATGACAAGCGCGTCTGCCGTTTTAATTTTTTCAAGCAGGGGAGTCAGCCCGTCCTGCCAGCCGCATTTTCCGTAGCAGGCTTCATTGTTGTATTTACAGGCAAAACAGCTTCTGCAGCCTGTAAACGGCTCAAGCTCATAAAGATTGACAATTTCTGTTTCTGCGCCCAAAGAAGCCGCGCCTTTAAGCGTGCTTTCAAGCATCCGGTAAGTATTCCAGCCCTTTCGCGGGCTGCCGTTGACAGCAAGTATTTTCATTTCAGTCACTCCCTGTTTCTTTTTGTTTATATATTGTACTCCAAAGCTGATAAAAAATGTACAGAAAACATAAAAATAACAGCAAAACAAGGCTTCAGTGACAGTCAAAAAACTTTTCGCGGCATTTCTATTAGCCAAAAACGAAAAATTTTCAATTTTGGCTAATAGGATTTTTATAATTAGTCAGTCATTTGACAGATGACATTTTTATAAAGTACGAAATGGAGTTGTACCATTTCTCTTTCCGCGAAATTCCGTAAAAACAAAAAAAGAGGGATCTTCACGGAAACGTGTGGAATTTAGAAGAGATAAACCTTACAAGGGTAAAGAAGTAATTGTCGTTTCTGTAGCCGTAGGCAATCCTCTTGGCGACCTTAATCTTGTTGTTTAGTCCTTCAAGCCTTCCTGTAGATATAGGATGCTCTGCATGTGCTATAAGTCCCGGCAGACGCTTCTCTTTCGTTTGAGCAAATCT
>JAZRZG010000203.1:0-2333 GCA_045601305.1 Synergistaceae bacterium | reverse complement strand
CCACGTTATTGCATTCAGGTCACTTCATATTATCTGGATCCTGCGCAAGCCCTTTGGGCTTCGCAGGAAGACAGGGAAAAACCGCAGGAAGACAATGATTTCAATGTTTCAGCGGTTTTGCTAAGTGCTAAGTGCGTTCTTGTCGTCGGTCGTTAGCTGGAAAACAAAAAAACTCCGTCTCACTGCGGGCACGAAGTGCAGCGCAGTGTCCAGCGCAGAATCCAAATAATATGAAGTGACCTGAATGCAATAACGTGGGTTTACCGCAAGAGAGCTACGATGTAGCATAAACGTCAAGGCGTTGCGCGGATTACCACAATACATTAAGGAGGTCACTTCGATGACAAGTATAATCAAAATAGGGATGGATGTCCACAGCACAAATTACACTCTTTACGCCATTGAGCCAAAACTCGGAAAAAAAGACAGATTTCTTGCCTGCAGCAAGGTTGCGCCGGATTACAAGAATATACTGTCTTTCATCAGAGAGCTGAAAAAACAGCTTAAAGAGCATGACGGAGATAAAGAATATGACATAGAGTGCGGCTATGAAGCAGGCTGTCTTGGCTATTCACTGTATCGCGACCTGATATCGGCAGGAATAAAATGCACAATTCTTGCGCCTACGACAATGCTGACACAGCAGAGAAAACGAATAAAAACAGATACGAGGGACGCTGAAATGATAGCGCAGTGTCTTGCACACGGAGGATACAGTTTTGTATTCGTACCGACAGAAGAAGATAACGCGGTAAAAGAATATCTGCGAATGAAAGACGATTATAAAACAGCCTTAAAGAAAATCAAACAGCAGATAAACGCGTTATGCCTAAAACACGGATACAACTACACAAAAACGAAATGGACAGGGTTGCATCTGAACTGGCTGAAGAAAATAGAACTGAACATTGTTGTAAGAGAAACCCTTGAAGAATATCTTGCCGCATATTCATGGCTTACATCGCAGATAGAACGTTACGATGCGAGAATAGAAGAATTTGCCATGAGCGAAAGATACAGGGAACGTGTAAAGAACCTCTGCTGCTTCAGAGGAATAAAAACTGCAACCGCATTACTGCTGCTTGTAGAAATAGGAGACTTTAATCGCTTCCCGAATGCAGGTGCGCTTGCGGCATTTCTTGGGACAGTGCCCGGAGAAACTTCAAGCGGAGAAAGCACACGCAGAACAGGTATAACAAAAGCAGGAAACAGTACATTAAGACGAACGCTTGTTGAAGCCGTACAGGGGATATGCAAAGGGCCGGTAGGCTATAAATCCAAAGCGTTAAGGGCACGGCAAAAAGGCAATACAGCAGAAACAATAGCCTACGCGGACAGAGCAAATATAAGACTCTTAAGCCGGTTCTACAAATTTATACGAAACGGCAAGAAACGAAACATAGCGGTAACAGCAATAACAAGAGAACTAGTATGCTTCATCTGGGGAATGATGACAGAAAACACAGAACTCAAAGCAGCATAAATAACAGACACAAAAACACAACGATACAATAAGAAACAGATCCATAAGCAATACCCTTAAAGCAGGAAAACATCTTGAAAGAAACGTGGATACAAAAAGGTTTGAGTTATCTGTGAAAGACACTTGTGTGTACGTAAAACCGTAATCCACGAATCCAGATTGCAGAACTCTCGGCGGACCATTAGCCTGCGGTAGCCAATCCGCGTATAACAGAGTGGCCAAATGCCGGAAACTGTAAGACACGTTCTTTCAAGATGTTACCGATAAAAATGTGAGACTTTGTTCAAGACGCTGTTTTTTGCCTCTTGACATAGGTCACTTCATAACAGTGTCTTTGGTCTTTGGTTTCTATCTTCCAATTTCCGCTTCAGCGGACACGATAATTAGTAATTTGGTTCTAAATATTCTGCTTTCTGTCTGCTGTTTATTATCCTTTTACTTCGAGAATATCATATCGTCCAGGCAGCCGCCGGATTCCACCATCGGGAATACACAGGCTTCCTGCGGTATTTTGAAATCTACAACCACCGCGCCGGGGGTTTTGAGCGCTTTTTCTATCGCGCCGCTGACTTCTTCCGGTTTTTCGACGCGAATGCCGCTGACTCCCATGCCTTCCGCGATTTTCACAAAGTCAGGGTCACGCGGATAAAGTGTCGCGGAGTAGCGTCTGTCATAGAAAAGCTCCTGCCACTGGCGCACCATGCCGAGGCATGAGTTGTTGAGGACAAAAACTTTAACAGGGATATTGTAGCGCGCGCAGGTGTCAAGCTCCTGAATATTCATCATAAAGCTGCCGTCGCCGGCAATGCAGACCACCGGTCTGTTCGGCCGCGCGAAATAAGCGCCCATC
>JAZRZG010000202.1:0-16711 GCA_045601305.1 Synergistaceae bacterium | reverse complement strand
ACAGTATTGCCATGAATAAGCCAACCGCAGCGGCAGGCACGGCGTAAACACCCTCCAGATATTCCTTTGTCGCCAAAATTCTGATAATTTCCGGCGCTGTCAATGCCGCGGCAATGCACACGGTTGCCGCAAACACCATTGCGGGTTTGAGCAATGATTTTATGGCATTAAATTTCTTCATTCCCAAATGTTTATGCATAAATGGTGTTACACTAACAGAAAGTCCGCTCCAAAACAACATTCCTATCGTGGCAATTTCAGTAGAAAGTGAGTAAATTCCTGCTTTTGAGGTACTCACCATCCGGCTTATCATAATTTTGTCTGACGCACGGAATACAGTAAAGCCAAGGTAATGCGGAATAAGCGGTATCGCTATCAGCAGCGTTGTTTTCCAAAGCGGGAAATTTATCAGTTTCCTGCCTTTTCGGCATATATAAACGTATATAACTGCCGCAACAGACACGTTGACTGCTGCCGCGCTCCAAAGTCTTACAACGGCAAGATTTGCGCAGCCTGATTTTTTGGCTTCCCAAACAGCTGCTATTGAAATTATCTGAGCAGCAAGAGCTGCACCAACTACAACAATAAAAGCGCTGATATATTTATATTCATATCGCTGCTTGTATCTCCAAACAGTAGTGGCAGGGAGCGCATAGCAGGAAATCAGCATTAGTATCAGCAGCGAATGGGGCAGTTTGAAGAATTCGCTTATCGGCTGTGCAAACAGGATATAGATTGCAGTTAGCACAGTGGTTGAAACCGCCATCAAACCAAGTACAGAGGATAAATATTTCCATCTGTTGTCTGAGCAGCTGTAAAGACCTATGTTTGTAATGTCCGGTTTAATGAGGGTCAATGAAGCGATTATTGCAACAACCTCATACCATGAGTTGTAAAGCGAAATCAAGCCGTATTCTGACGTAGAAATAATACCGGTAACTATCGGCATTGTCAGATAGTTAATACCGCTGACAGCAAAACCGGCAACCGTAAATGCAACAGTCGCCTTCATATTTTCGGGAAGCTTTTTTAGTTCTTTTTTTTCGTTAAAATCAGACCATTGTTTCATGTTTTTTTGTTATTTTATTTGGTATATTTGATATAATTTCTGATGCCGTTAAATAAATTCGGCGGTAAAATACCGGCAACAATGACAATTTCATTTACAGCGCTAATTTTTTAGACACGAAACTGGAACAATAAATATGCCGTCTTTTCTTTTGTAAGCGTATCTGCCCGCTCCGATAAGCAGCATTTTGAACGATGGGGCTTTCATTTTCGTTGTGTCAATATTCTGCGCAAGTTTGTTCAAGACGGCCGCGCCTTCGGCGATATGCTTTTCACCGCCGAGTTTGATTTCAACAAGCCCGTAGGAGCCGTTTCTGAGGTGTATAACAGCGTCACATTCAAGTCCGTTTCTGTCGCGATAGTGATATATACTGCCGTCAAGCGCATCCGCATATACTCTCAGGTCTCTGATACACATATTTTCAAAGAACAGCCCCATAGTGTTCAGGTCGTTAAGCAAATCTCCCGTGCCAAAGCCTAATGATGCCGCAGCTATTGACGGGTCTGTAAAGTATATTGTTTCTGAGGTTCTGACTGCTGTTTTTGACCGTAAATTAGGGTTCCACGCGGGCGCGTTTTCTATGACAAATATTTTTTTCAGCGCCGATATGTATGAGGAAATTGTCAGCGGCGAAATTGTTTCTGCCGAACACATATCTTTTGCCACAGATGCCATAGAGGTCTGTGATGCTGCGGCTCTGCCGTATGCGCGCATAAAGGCTTTTACTTTTTCGGGGTCGCGCTGTATATTGTCTGCCCGCGATATGTCGGCATTTACAACTGCGTCGTAGTAGTCGATTGCCTGTCTCAGCGCTATGCGTTCTGAACAGCCGACTGCTTTCGGCCAGCCTCCGCGGCATATCAAAAACGCGAGTTCTTCAATTCCTGTGTCACATTCGCCTTCAATGTCTTGAACTCCTGAAAACAACTCTGCAAGCGATACACTTCCATTTGACTCTCCGGATTCGTACAGGCTCATAGGGCGCATCAGCATACGGCTGATTCTGCCTGTTCCTGAATGAAAAAGCTGCGATATATCAGGAGGAACAGATGAGCCTGTCAGTATAAACTGTCCAAATTCATCGCGTTTGTCAACTTCAAATCGCACGGCATCCCAAAGTTTCGGGGCTGTCTGCCATTCGTCAATTAATCTCGGAATTTTCCCTTCAAGCAGTTTTGAAGGCTTAATTTCAGCCATTTCAAGCTGCTGGATATTGTCGGTATCCTGCATATACAGTATGCTGTTCGCCTGCTGTGCAGAGGTGGTCGTTTTGCCGCACCATTTTGCGCCTTCCACAAGCACTGCGCCTTTGCTTTCAAGTCTGCCTTTTAATATGTTGTCCGCTATGCGCGACATGTAGGTTTTCATTGCGTTGCACCGCCTTTAACGCGCATACTATATACGCTATTGTATCATTTGTCAATATATCATTATATGATTTGACGCATTTTCATTATATGATTTGGCAGGTTTTCATTATAGCATTTGACGCATTTTCATTATAGTATTTGGCAACAAACGAGGGGCGAGGCTCTCTTTTTATATGTGTTGTTTTCGGTTATTTGAAGTTCGCTTCCATGTTTTCAACAAGCGTGTCGTACAGTTCTTCCGCTTTCTGCTGTATTCGTTCTATCGGAACACCGTTTTGGACGGCATACATTACCGCGCCGCCCATTCCTACGCCTTCTTTGATGTAACCGAGTTCGTACTCGGCAAAGCCTTTGCGCGCTGACTTGCTGAAATCAAGCGGCGCCCAGTATATATCGCAGCCTATTTCTTCCGCGTATTTGTCAAAGCAGCTTGTCGGGTCTTTGTAAACGTATTTTGTTGTTGCCACGAGCAAATGCCGCGTTTCGCCAAGGTCTCTCAAAAGCGCGGCTGCTGCAAGCATTTGTGTGCCGCCTGCCAATGTCACGTCAATGTCGCGGGGCAAAGCGCGGACAAAGGCGGCAACTGCAATCTGCATTGGGTCTCCTACTTCTTCGGCAGCTTCATAGCCTCTGCCTTTCAGTCCGCCGACGTCAATGTTAAGTCTTTGGGAAACGCTCTGCCACACCTGTTCTTTGAGACTGAGCGGATTTACCGGTCCTGCTGAGGAAACTGTGTGGTTGTAGCCAAGCGCGCGGAGCAGAAGAAGCGCGGTAGTTGTCCCTCCGGGGACTGACTCTCCGATGACAACGCGTTTGACTTTTCTGCCTATTTTTTCGGCAAGTTCTGCCGAGCGGCTGATAATTTCGTCACAATCCGCGACTGCTTTGCCGAAGCGGGGGTCTCTGCCCGGGTTTTCTGTGATTTTTTCAAAGGGACAGGCGGGATTAACGCTGTTTCCCGCGCATGCCACGCACAGCGGAAGCTGCGCTTCGTCTATCGCTGCTTTGGCTATGACTGTCGGCGAGGGGTGTCCCTGCGGATCTACAGGAATTGTGTTTACGCAGCGGGGTTTTCCGAAATAAAGCACGTCGGCATCCGAAGGCCCTGTATAGGGGAGGGCTTTTACGTCTGCTCCCGCGGCAGAAAGTCCCGGAATTTTTGCCAGTTCTGTTTCACCGATAAAGACTATAAACAACTGTCGCGTCACTCCTTGATGTTCGTCAAAAAAAATTTTACGTTGCCTATTGTATAACATATTTTGCTTATGGTATACTAAAGTGGAGGATTAGACAGTATGAGTGAAAAACTTGCTCCGACAAGAGGCAACTTAGTTAGGCTCACACACTCCGTGCAGATGGCGCGTTCGGGGCATGATTTGCTTGACCGCAAGCGTCAGGTGCTTATGTCAGAATTAGTCCAGCGTATTGACGCCGCAGGGAAAATTCAGGCTGAGATGGCAGAACTTTTCAGCGACGCGTATCAGGCTCTCCAAAATGCCAACCTTTCTTTGGGCATTGAAACTGTCGGAAATATTTCAGAGGCTGTCCCTGAGACAGAAAATATCGTTGTACGGCTCCATTCGGTTATGGGGGTTGAAATTCCTGAGGTTGACCCTCTTTCCGACGAGGCAAAGCCTTGTTATTCGCTTCTCGGTTCTTCGGGCGCAATGGACGAAGCGTACGCCAAATTTCGCAAAATTACCGAGTTTCTTGCAAGGCTTGCCGAGATTGAAAGCAGCGTTTGCAGGCTCGCCGTTCAGATACGCAGAACAAACAGGCGTGTCAACGCGCTTGAAAAGATAGTCATTCCGGAAGACCTTGCTCAGATACATTTTATAAGCGACGCGCTTGAAGAAAGCGACCGTGAGGATTTTACAAGAATGAAGATGTCACAGAAGAAAAAACAGCAGCAGAATCAGTTCAGGGGGTAGGGATATGAGTAATTTGCAGGAGGTTATAACTGCTCTGCTCGGCGCTGAGGCAGAGGCAAAGCACACGGTTGAACAGGCGTCAAAGGATGCCGAGAACTCTCTTCGCGCGGCGCAGGAAAATTTTCGCGGCAAACGCGCCGCAGAGATGGAGCTTGCCCACAAAAGGATAAACGAAATTATGCAGACGGCGAGAAGCGACGCGCAGACGGAAGCCGCGCAGATTACTGAAACGGCAAGAGCGGGGCGCGAAAATCTTACGAACCGTTTCAACAGGTCGGCAGACGCTGTTACCGAAGCTGTCGCTTTGGAAATTGCCGAAGGTTACAAAAGAAAGGCAGGATTTTAACAGCTGTGGCTGCCGCCGGCAGAGTTCTTGCCCAAGCTGTGCGGGCGCATGTTCGTTATGCGCAGCTGCTGAGCGTTTCTGAATACTGGACTCTGCTGAATTTAAAATCTACTTCGGAAATCACGCGTTTTCTGCAGGGTACAAAAGGCTACGAGAACACTCTCGCGGATTTTGTGCCGGCGCACACTCACAGAAACGGTTTTGAAAATGCCATGCACACGGCGGTTATTGAGGAAACGGGGACTTTTATAAAAAGTCTGGCTTCAGGCGCGCACAAAAATTTTCTGGCATGTATGCTCGGTCGGTTTGAAGCGGCACAGATAAAAACTGCTTTCCGTTTTTTGGATTCAGATTATCCGTCAAAAAACGCTTTGAGAAATCTGCCGTGCTCTGATGTTGATTTTTCCGCTCTTGACGGCTGCGACAGTTATGCTGCCGTGCTTGAAGCGCTAAAAGGCACAAAATATTATGCCCCGCTTGCGGAACTTGCGGAAAAACTTGCGCGCGGCGCGGAAATTTCGCTTTTTGAGCTTGAAACTGCGCTTGACCGTTTTTCCGAAGCTGAGCTTTTCAGCGCGCTGCAGCTGCTTGACGATGACGAACGGGAACTTCTCGCGCCTCTGTTCGGTGTACGGGTTGACCTTGTCAATCTCTATACTCTGCACAGATGCAAATGTTACTACAATATGAATACGGAAGAAATTATGCGTATGCTCGTACCGGCGGCGTACATGGTTCAGCCGGAGGATATAAAGGCAATGTCTGACTGCCCTGCAGATGAGAGTCAGATATATTTCAAAAATAAATTTCCGGCGTATTTCAAGATGTTTGAGGACGTTCCGGCAATCTCTGACAGAGAACTTCGGTTTGAGACGGCGATACGCCGCTGCAGCCGCACGGAAGCGCTTAAACTTTTCAAAAAAGCTCCTCCGGGGTTTCATACAATAACAGGCTACCTAATGCTGAAACTGCATGAAACCGGAGATTTGACAAAAATTTTGGAATATGTACGATACGGCTGCAATCCGCGCACAGCCGCAAAATATTTGGCGCGAATACTTGACTGAGGAGGTGTTCTGATGGCTGTGATGAAAATATCTGCCCTGACTCTTACGGGACCTAAAGAGGAGCTTGAGCCTGCTGCTTTGCCCATGGCGGCTTCCGGCTGTTTTCAGCCTGTTCCGATTGACCTTCTTGTCAATGACAAAAATATACTCGGAAAAATCACTGCGGGGACTGAAAATCCGTATGACGAGCTGCTGAAAAAGGTGTCCCGTCTTTGGTCTTTGGCACAGGAAAAGCTGCCTCTGCCTGAGTCTTCCGCGCTCACAAAGGATTTTACTCTCACGGAAGCAAGGCTTCAGACCGAAAAGGTGTCGCAGAATATTGAAGCGCTGCAACAGCAGAATCTCAGGCTGTCTGACGAGGAGGAAAAACTTGAGGCGGTCAAGGCTCTGCTTGAAGCGTTTTCTGAAACGGAGTTTTCACCTGCTGACCTGCAAAGCGGTAAATTTCTCGTTTCCCGTTTCGGGAGGCTGAGCAACGAAAACTACGACCGGCTGATATCCGAAGAGGATGCTTTTGTCTCCGTAAATCTTCTCACTCAGACGGACAAGAACTCATGGCTGCTGATTTTTGCGCTGTCGGACAGAAAAGACTCTCTGCAGACTCTGCTTGACTCGCTCAGTTTCACGGAATTTTCGGCTGCCGGGCTTATTCAGCAGCTTTCTTCCGAAGACGGCGACTTGCTCTCTGCCGCTGACAAGCTTCTTGAAACGTACAGAACTGCCGCCGGTGATCTGAAATCAGCGGCTGCGCAGCTGCTTGAAAAAGACCGCAGGCAGTATGAGCAGCTGTATTCGGGGCTCTATACAATGCAGCGCGTTTACGAAGCCTGCAGAGGTCACGGCGAAATCAGCGGCATGTTTGTCATGACAGGCTGGGTGCCGTCGGAAAAGGTTGCCGAAATTCAGGCAAAAATCCTGAAAGAAGCGCCGAACACGGCTGTTCTGCCTGAGGAAACAAAGGAGCTGAACATTCCTGTTCCTACGCTTTTGAAAAACAGCCGTATGTTCAGCGCATTTCAGGAAATCGTTGCGATGTACAGTCTTCCCTCACGCGGAGATTTTGACCCGTCGCTGCTGGTTGCCGTCACTTTTACCTTTTTCTTCGGCTTCATGTTCGGCGACATAGGGCACGGACTTATAATTCTGCTTGCGGCAATATATGCCCGCAAAATGAACATCGTACAGCGGTCGTTTGCTTTTATACTGAAATGCGCGGCTGTAAGTTCCATGATTTTCGGTGTTCTTTACGGCAGTATTTTCGGACTTGAAGATGTATTTCCGGCACTTTGGCTGTCTCCCATGAAGGAAACGCTGAAAATCATGGCTATATCTGTGGGTGTCGGTTTCTGCACAATAAATCTCGGAATGTTTCTTAACGTTGTGAAGCAGTACAAGGCAAAGAACTACGCTAAAATGCTTTTTGACGGGCAGGGGCTTGCGGGACTTCTTCTCTACTGGTTTGCGGCAGTTCTCGTTGCAGCGTTCTCTCTTGATATTAAACTTTCAGAAACCGTTATGAATCTTCTGTGGGCAGGCGCAGGCTTAATGCTTCTGCTTATGCTGTTCAAGAGCGTTCTTGCGCGCGCGCTGTTTAAGGAAAACAACGGCGGATCTGTTGTAATGGGCGCTTTCGGCATAGTTGAAGTTCTGCTTTCTTTCCTTTCAAGCACGGCTTCTTTTGTGCGGCTCGCGGCATTCGCGCTCAACCACGTTGGGCTTTCAATGGCTGTAATCATGCTCTCTCAGCTTGTCCGCGGACTTCCCTGCGGAACTGTCATACAGTTCGTTGTGTTTGCCGCAGGCAACGTTGTAATAGCCGTTCTTGAAGGGCTGATCGTCTTTATTCAGACACTTCGGCTTGAATATCATGAATTTTTCGGCAAATTTTACAGCGGCGGAGGCAAAGCATTCCGTCCCGTGCGCTGGGAAAACTAATTATTAAATATGTTATTAAATATGTTTTAACTTGTAATATTAAAATCTCAGGAGGTATGTAACATGACAGGACTTATTTTATCGGCAGCAGCAGTGGCAGCAGTTATCGCGGCAGGGTTCTTTATGAAAGGCAGACAGGTTAAGCACTCAAGGGCTCTGTATTCAACAATTCTCGGCGTTTCTTCTCTCATCGTTTTTACAGGCGTTGTTCTTGCGCTTTTTTCTTCTCCGGCGCACGCTGAGGGCGCTGCAGCCGCAGCAGGCGGCATGAGCGCGGGACTTGCCTTTATATCGGCTGCTGCTGTAACAAGCATAGCCTGCACTGCCGCGGCATACGCGGTTGCAACAGTTGGCTCTGCAGCATTGGGACTTATCGGCGAAAAACCTGACATGCTCGGCGCTACTCTTATTTACCTCGGTCTTGCAGAAGGTATAGCAATTTACGGCATCATCATATCTCTTATGATTCTTCAGAAACTGTAGGCGGATGAAGGCGTATCTGATCAGCGACAATCATGACACTCTTGTCGGAATGAGGCTTGCGGGAATGCACGGCTGTCTTGTGCATACTGCAAAGGAGGCGGAGGCTGCCATTCGGCGCGCGGCAGAGATGAAAGACACCGCAATTCTTGCCGTCACAGAAAAAGCCGCGGCGCTTGCCCCTGAGTTCATACGGCAGCTTCGGGAAAGCAACTCTCTGCCGCTTGTCGTAGAGATACCCGACAGATTCGGCACTTCCAAAGGCGCCGGCTATCTGACACAGTACGTTCAGAACGCAATCGGGGTGAAAATGTAATGGAAAAAATTTCAACTGCAACGGATAAACTGAGAGAGCTTATCCTAAGCCGCGCCGCGGAGCAGAAAAAAATACTGCTTGCAAAAGCGGAAACAGAGGCAAGGGAATGGCTCAGCAGCGAAACAGAGAAACTCGGCGATGAAATAGAGCAGCTTGTGACAGAAGCAGGCAGAAACGCGGGAGAAACCCGCAAGCGCAGTCTGCAGAACGCAGAACGCGAATGTATGGGTGAAACGCTGCGCCTCCGCAATAAACTGCTGCGCGACGCGACACAGCTTCTTGCAGAAAAACTCGCGCAGCTGCGCTCGCGCGACGATTATGCGCAGATATTGTGCGGCATGGCGCTTGAAGCAGCAGAAACGCTGCAGGGAACGGCTTTTTCCTTCAGCCTTGCCGCGGTAGATTTTCCTTATGCAGAGAATCTGACAGAGCTGCTGAAAACTGCCGCGCCGAACATGACCTTTGTTTTTGACAAAATTCCTGCGGCAATAACAGGCGGGCTTATTCTCTGTACTGAAGACAAAAAACGGATGATAAGCTCCGACTGGCAGAGTATCGCTCGGGAAACAGCAGATACGCTTGCTCAGCGCCTTCCTGAGCCTGAATAGACTCTGCGGGGAGGAATTGTTTTGGACGCAAAAAAAATCGGCGTTGTTTCATTTGTCAACGGACCTGTCATACGCGCTGAAAACATGCACAATTTCGGAATGCGCGAGGTTGTGTCTGTCGGCGCGCGCAAATTGACGGGCGAAATCATAAATATTGACAACGGAACAGCCACAATTCAGCTTTACGAAGACACACAGGGGCTGAAAATAGGCGAAGAGATAACAGGAAGCGGCGAAGCTCTGTCTGTTGAATTAGGCCCAGGACTTGCCGGAAGTTTCTACGACGGAATAGGCAGACCTCTTGATGCTCTGCTTGCAAAAGAAGGCAAATATATTACGCCCGGCACATCTGTTTCAATGCTCGACAGAGAAAAACTGTGGGACGTAACGCCTGTCGCGAAAGAAGGCGACCTTATTTCCGGCTGTTCGGTAATTGCAACCGTACAGGAAACTCCCCTTTTGCTGCATAAGATAATGGCACCGCCAGACGCGGAAGGACAGCTTACATGGGTTGCGCCGCAAGGAAAACATGCAGGCAAAGAGATAATAGCCAAATATATCAACGCTTACGGAAAAGAAATTTCAATACCGATGATACAGCGCTGGCCTGTAAGAAAACCCCGCCCCTCTGCCGAACGTCTGCTTCCCGACAAGCCTTTTGTCACGGGACAGCGCGTAATAGACGGGCTTTTCCCGATCGCAAAAGGCGGCACAGCCTGTATTCCGGGTGGCTTTGGGACAGGAAAAACTGTCACTCAGCATCAGCTGGCAAAATGGGGCGACGCTCAGGTCGTGATCTATATAGGCTGCGGGGAGCGCGGAAACGAAATGACCGACGTTCTTGAGCAGTTCCCTGTGCTTAAAGACCCTCATTCAGGGCATCCTCTCATGGAACGCACCATTCTGATTGCAAACACCTCAAATATGCCTGTTGCGGCACGCGAGGCGTCAATTTACACAGGAATTACCGTTGCGGAATATTTCCGCGACATGGGTTATGACGTAGCAATTATGGCAGACTCTACCTCACGCTGGGCTGAAGCGCTGCGCGAGCTTTCCGGACGCCTTGAAGAAATTCCGGCAGAGGAAGGTTTCCCCGCGTATCTTGCAAGCCGGCTGGCAGAATTTTACGAACGCGCCGGACGCGTTGAAACGCTTAACGGTCAAAAAGGCTCTGTTACAGTCATAGGCGCTGTTTCTCCCCCGGGAGGAGATTTTACCGAACCTGTAACACGCCACACAAAACGTTTCATCCGCTGTTTCTGGGGACTGGACAGAAATCTTGCAAACGCGCGCCACTACCCCGCTATCTCATGGACAGATTCTTACAGCGAATATTCCTCAGCGGTTGCTCCGTGGTTCTGCCGCGAAATTGACACACGCTGGGCAGAGCTGCGCACACAGGCGAGGGAAATTCTTGCCGAGGATGCGAAGATTCAGCAGATTATAAAACTTGTCGGCGAAGACGTGCTTCCCGACGAACAGCGGCTTGCCGCTTTCACAGCGTTTCTCATCAAAAACGGCTACCTTCAGCAGAACTCCTTTACCGACGACTCCTACTGTCCGCCGGAAAAAACGTTCAGAATTTTGGAAACAATCTTGTATTTCCACACGGAAGCAATGAAACTGATCAGGCAGGGCATACCGGTTTCTCTGATTAAAGACGATGCTTCGGTAAATGACATCGTTCATCTGAGGGAATTTCCTGCCGGCAATTACGCGGAATACGACGAGCTGCGAAAGCGCATAAACGCGCATTTGACACGCGTTGCGCTTGAACGCACGCAGCGCGTACAGAAGACGGGAGCTGACAGTAATGCTTAAGCCTGAATATATCGGCGTAAAAAACATAGAAGGACCGTTTGTTCTTATAGAAAACGTCACCGGCGCAGGTTACGGCGAACTTGTTGACATAAAAGACTCACAGGGAAACGTACGCAAAGGTCAGATAAAATCGATAAGCCGCGACGCCGTTCTGGTACAGGTTTTCAGCGGAACAAACGATTTAATCCCTGACAGCACGCGCGTGCGTTTTCTCGGAAAACCGCTTGAAGTGACACTTTCAAAAGAAATGCTCGGTCATGCCTACACGGGGCTTGGCGAAGCGCGTGACAGTTCGGGTAAAATTTTCGGCGGCAAAAAAGCCAACATCAACGGGCTTCCGCTCAACCCTATGGCGCGAAGCTATCCGAAAAATTACATCCACACAGGCATTTCCGCGATAGATACTCTTATGACGCTTATACGCGGGCAGAAACTGCCGATTTTCTCCGGCAACGGTCTTCCGCATAATCAGCTTGCCGTTCAGATAGCAACGCAGGCAAAAATCGCAGGCAGCGACAACTTTGCGGTTGTTTTTGCAGGCATAGGCATAAAACATGACGATGCCGCCTTTTTCATGCAGGAACTTGAAGAACACGGCGAAAACGGCAACATTGTCACCTTCCTGAACCTTGCCGATGACCCTGTAATAGAACGTATCGCGACGCCGCGCATGGCACTGACAGCGGCAGAATATCTCGCCTTTGAACTCGGAATGCATGTACTTGTAATTTTGACGGATATTACAAGCTACTGCGAGGCTCTGCGCGAACTCGGCGTTGCGGCAGGCGAAGTCCCCAGCAGAAAAGGCTACCCTGCATATCTCTATTCAGACCTTGCGTCGCTTTACGAACGCGCAGGCGTTGTGCGCGGCGCAGAGGGAAGCGTCACGCAAATTCCGATTCTCTCCATGCCAAACGATGACATAACACATCCCATACCTGACCTCACAGGCTTCATCACCGAAGGGCAGATTGTTCTTTCGCGCGAGCTTGACGCAAAAAGCATCTATCCGCCGATTAACATACTCACAAGCCTGTCGCGCCTTATGAAAGACAGCATTGGCGACGGCTGCACAAGAAAAGACCACCCAAACGTTTCAAGCCAGCTCTTTGCGTCTGTCAGCCGCGTTGAAGAGGTACGCGCACTTGCCGGTGTTGTAGGCGAAGACGAACTTTCAGCGTCAGACAAGGCTGTGCTGAAATTCGGCGGGCTCTTTGAACACAGATTCCTCAGGCAGGGCACACATGAATCACGCGGCATGGAAGACTCTCTCAACCTTGCGTGGGACATACTTAAAACACTGCCTGAAACAGAGCTCACGCGTGTCACAAAAGATGAAATTAAAGAATATATCCGAAAATAAAAACCGGCGGACGCCGGTTTTTATTTTCTTTAACTTAAGATTGAAGCTCTGACGTACAGTGCGGGCAGCGTGTCGCGTCATCGGCAATTTCCGATTTGCAGTACGGGCATAAACGCGCCGGTTTTGCAGGCTCTTCGGCTTTTTTCTTTTTGAAGCTCATGATTGCGCGAATCACCATGAATATTGCAAACGCCTGAATGAGAAAATCAACAATGTTCTGGATAAACATACCGTAGGCAACAACGGGGATTCCCGCTTCCTGCGCCTTTGCAAGACTTTCGACAGGCGTTGAGGAAAGGTTGCAGAAAAGCTGCGTAAAATCGATGCCGCCGGTGAAAAGGCTGAGTATCGGCATAATGATGTCATTGACAAGCGACGTAATGATTTTTCCGAATGCCGCGCCGATTATGACACCTACTGCCATATCGAGCATATTGCCCTGTGCCGCGAATTCCTTAAATTCCTTGATGATTTTCATACTGATAACCTCCTGTTGGGATAAATATGTGCTTTGTTAAAAACAGTTCACGCTGACGAGCTTGAGTTCAGAGGTACAAACTAAGGCAAACACAGTGAGCAGACTTACTTTATATTTGCCGTTGACGGTACTGACGCAAGCAGCGCCTTGGTATATTCATGCTGAGGATTGCGCAGTACGTCAATCGAATTGCCCTGCTCGCAAAGTTTCCCGTCTTTCATTACCATAATCTTTTCCGCCGCGCAGGCGGCAAGCATAAGGTCATGCGTAACAAACACAAGCGACGTTCCCTGCTCCACTCTTTTTTCAAACAGTTCTATTATATCAGTTCTTGTCGAAACATCCTGCATAGATGTAGGCTCATCTGCCAAAAGCAGCCGCGGCGACAGCGCAAGCGCTCTTGCAATTTCAACTCTTTGTCTCTGTCCGCCTGACAGAGCAACCGCGCGCGAATTTAATATACGTTCGCCGCACAGCCCGACGTCAGCAAGCAGCTGCGCCGCTTTTTCGCGCATTTCGCTCTTTGTCATGTCACAACCGGCTATCACAAAAGGCTCCATAACAGCTTCAAGAGAAGTTAATCCCGGGGGCAAAGCTCCATAAGGATCCTGAGGAACGTAGCCGCACATTCTGAAAAGCTCCGCGCGCTCTTTTTCCGAAAGTTCAACGGCACATTTGCCGAACATTTCAACACGCCCGTCCGCTGCGCGCTGCAATCCCATTATTGTGCGAAGCAGAGTAGTTTTTCCGCTGCCGGATTCTCCTACAATCGCTAAAGTTTCACCCTCGCGCAGCGCAAGGGAAATTCCGTCAACAGCCGTGTGAACGCTCCCGTTTTTTGACTCAAAAGATACCGTAACGTCTTTCGCATTTATGACAACTTTATCCGAAATCTTTCCCTGTGACCGTTTTTCCGGCAGCCGGATTGCGGAAAGAAGCTTTTTGGCATAATCAGTTTCAGGCGCTGAAAGCAGCTGTTCAGGCTCTCCGCTTTCTAAAATAACGCCGTCCTTCATAACAAGCAGTCTGTCTGAAACAGAAGCCGCCATCGGCAAATCGTGCGTGACAAGCAGAATGGTAATTCCCGTTTCACGCCGCAGTTTTTTCAAAAGTTCAAGAATCCCTGCCTGTGTGATAACGTCCAGCGCTGTTGTAGGCTCGTCGGCAAGCAGCAGCTGAGGCGAACAGGCAAGGGCGCAGGCGATTGCCGCACGCTGTTTCTGTCCGCCCGAAAGCTCGTGCGGATAACACTTTGCAGCGCCCCTTTCAAGCCCAACGGCTTCAAGCAGTTCCGCGACGCGTTTTTCCGCCGCTTCGCCCTTCACGTCAAGATGTTCCGCAAGCACCTCTTTTATCTGATGTCCTACAGAAAGCACAGGGGTAAAAGAATTCATCGCCCCTTGCGAAACAAGGGCAATTCCTTCCCAGCGGATTTTGCGAAGCTCATCTTCGCCGCAGACAAGCAAATCAGTTCCTGCAAAGCAAATTTCACCGCTTTTTTTCGCGCTTTTTGGCAGAAGTCCGAGAATTGCGTTTACTATCGTGCTTTTTCCGCTTCCGGATTCTCCGACAAGGCTTGTAATGCTGCCTTTTTCAAGCGAAATATCGGCATTTATCACGGCAGCCTTTTCAGACGCAGCATATTTTACCGTAAGACCGCGAACGCTAAGCATTGCCGCCGCCTCCCGACAGACGCGGGTCAATCTGTTCTTCAAGAAAACGTCCGATATCCATAAAAATCAGACAGACCGCAACAATTCCAATTCCGGGCGGAAGCAGCAGCCACCATGCGCCTTCGGTAAACGCGCCGAAGGAGTGCGCTTCGTGCAGCATTCTTCCCCATGAAATCAAACGAGGGTCTGACAAACCGAAAAATGCCAGCGCAGCTTCTGACAAAATTGCCCCCGGGACTCCCAATGCTAAATTTGCAAGCATAATAGGCGCAGTTTCAGGAATGAGATGGCGCACGAGAATGTAGGAACGCTTTGCGCCGAGCGCTTTCAGCCCCTCAACCCACTGGCTTTCGCGGACGGAAAGCACGAGAGAGCGGACAGAACGCGCAGTTCCCATCCAAGAAAAAAGCGAAAGCGTGACAACAATCTGCCACAGCCCCTTGCCCCACACACCGGCAAGAATCATCAAAATAGGCATTGTAGGAATGGACATAAGCACGTCAACAGTACGCATGATAATCGAGTCAGTCCAGCCGCCCATATAACCTGCTGCCAGTCCAAAGCTTAAGCCAAGCACAGAAGCAGCAAGCGTTGCGATAATTCCTATAAGCAGCGACGTGCGGATACCGTACACAAACAGCGCAAAAACATCTCTTCCGCGCTGGTCTGTGCCAAGCAATCCCTGCCGCGTGCCGCAAAGCGTAAGCTGAAGCCTCGCCTTTTCAGCGCCTT
Organism: Synergistaceae bacterium; assembly: GCA_045601305.1. GTDB lineage: Bacteria > Synergistota > Synergistia > Synergistales > Synergistaceae > Equadaptatus. Next base: position 1,519 of record JAZRZG010000202.1, on the reverse strand, counting down.
CGATTTTCAAAGCGTATGCGCCTTTTTTGGCAAACATAACGTCCGTTGCGCTGCCGACCAAAGGCAGACCAAGCTGCTGCTTGAAAATCATGTCGCGCGCGTCAATGTTAAGCAGACGGTTCACCGCGCTGTCAAATTTTGCCGTTTCATATTCACGGTCAGGCGTCGTGAAAACAATCCGCACGTTTTTACCTGTTATCGTGCCGTTCAGTTTGAAAAGCGCCGGCGGCAGCTTGTCCCACTCAAAGGATACGCCGTTTTCCGCAGCGGCAAATTCGCGCGTTGTCGAAAGTTCGCTGTTCCACCACACAGGACACGCAAAAGGAGCGCCGACAACGTCCGAAGGACAGTCGCCGGCAATAAACGGCGCAAAAAGTCCTGCAAGGCATATAATTATAAAAGCAGCAACGCTCTTGCGTTTCAAAAAACGTCTCATCAGTTTTTCTCCTCAAGCCGCACACGCGGGTCAACAATTCCGTACATGATGTCAGCCAGCAGATTACATACAACCGTTATCAGCGCAAGCAAATAAAACGCTGCGCCTGCCGCCGGATAATCGTTGCCTGAAACAGCCTCGACAAGAAAAGTGCCAACCCCGTGAAGCGAAAAAACAGACTCGGTTATGACAGCGCCTGAAACTAACCCGGGCAGAGACATAAGCAGAATTGTAAAAATCGGCGGCAGAATTGTGCGAAAAGCATGACCGCAGATGACACGCTCTTTGGAAAGTCCGCGCGCCTGCGCCATGAGAATGTAATCCTCGCCGAGTACGCGAACCATAAGGTTGCGGACATAAAGCGCCCAGCCGCCGAAACCCATAATCGTAAGAGAAATCACAGGCAGGGCAAGATGGTGCGCATAGTCGCAAAACAACGCAAAACTTCCTGCAGGAGGCGGCACGGATAAACTTCCCCTCAGCGGGAAAATCTTGAAAGTGCGCGCAAAAAGCATAAGCAGCACGAGCTGAACGAAAAAGCCCGGAAAAGAGGTTGTCACAGCGCCTGCGCGAAGCACAAACTTCTCGACAAATTTTCCTCTGTTCAGCGCCGATTTAATGCCAAGCCATATACCGATGACAGCCGACAGAAACATAGAACAGCCCATCAGAACAAGCGTCAGCGGAAGACGTGAAACAAGCTCCTCCCACACAGGGCGCTGACTGAGAAAAGACAGACCGAAACGGAAGGTAAGCATCTGCTTCATATAGATGACAAACTGCTGAAGCAGCGGCTTGTCAAGACCATACAGCTCACGAAGACGCGCCTTCGCTTCAGGTGAAAAATTAGGGTCAATAATTGTACTGACAGCATCCCCGGGCATAATTCTGAACAGAATAAAATTCAAAACAAGGACGACAAACAGCACAAGCAACGAAGCTGCCGTTCTTTTGCGAAGCCAGCTGCGTTTCACCGTTTCAGCCTCCTGTAATTATCATTTCGCCGCATCATAACATATTCACCCGGTCTGTAACTTTCAAATATAAAAGGGCCCGTACATATAAAACCATAAGGTCCGAATT
>JAZRZG010000201.1:0-5703 GCA_045601305.1 Synergistaceae bacterium | reverse complement strand
ACTGCCGGAGGCTCCCATCGTATTTCCGCTGCCAGCGTCAAATTTCACAGTACCGGCATTGTCAATGTCTTTCGCAAGCGAGCCTTCTGTGAGCGTGAGGTTTCCATTCGCGCCTGTCACAGAGAGTGTTCCGCCGTTGCCGAAGTTATCTGCTGCTGAACTCACGTCTCCGGCTATTGCTACGTTTCCGTCTCCCATTATGGTCTTATTGAGAGTTCCGTCTGTAAGTGTGAGAGTATCTCCTGCGCCTGTCACAGTGAGTGTTCCGCCGTTGCCGAAGTTATCTGCTGCTGAGCTCACGTCTCCGGCTATTGCTATGTTTCCGATTCCACTTATTGCTGTGACAAGCATACCGCCGTTAAGCGTGAGGGTAGCACCTGATAATACGTTATTGGTGCTGCCTGCTATGTAATTCGCATTTGCCGTTACGTTTCCGCCAATATTAAGCGTTCCGCTCGTTATCACGTTGCCGAGCAAACCGCCCGTAAGATTGACAGTTCCGTTGTTTGTAACTTCTCCGACGATATTGCCCGCATTCGACGTAAGCGTTTTCGTCGCGTCAACCGTTATCGCCGTGCCTATGTTTGCGTTTGCCGTCACGTCTTCGGCTATTTCCGTCGTGCCTGTGCCTGTTATTGCGTTGGAAAGCGTGCCGCCTATGAGTTTCAGTGTGCCGTTCGTTACAGAAAGCGTTACGGTATTACCAAAGTTACCTGCTATTGAACTCAGGTTTCCGTCTATCACTACGTTTCCTGCTCCCGTTATTGCTTTGTTGAGCGTGCCGCTTGTGAGTGTCAGCGTGCCGCTTTCTACGGAGAGTGTTCCGCCGTTGCCGAAATTCGCAGCCGCTGAGCTTACGCTTCCGGCTATTGCTATGTTTCCCATGCCGGTCAGTGTTTTCTCAAGTATGCCTCCGCTCAGTGTGAGGATACCGCCCGGCAATACTTCATTTGTACTGCCTGCTATGTAATTCGTGTCTGCCGTTACGCTGCCGCTGACATTGAGCGCTCCACCCGTTATCACGTTGCTGAGCAAACCGCCCGTAAGATTGACAGTTCCGTTGTTTGTAACTTCTCCGCCGATATTGCCCGCATTCGACGTAAGCGTTTTAGCCGCGTCAACCGTTATCACAGTATCAATGTTCGCGTTTGCCGTCACGTCTTCGGCTATTTCTGTCATGCCTGTGCCTGTTATTGCGTTGGAAAGCGTGCCGCCTATGAGTTTCAGCGTTCCGCCGGACATTACCGCTTTTTCTACTCCGCCGGCAACTCTGTATTTGTCCGCGTTCAGCTCAAGCGTGCCGCCCGTGCTGACCGTAGCATTCTCAACTCTGCCTTCGGCTTTGAGTGTTCCTGCTGTCTGTATCGTTACGTCGTTTTGCAGTTCGCCATACCGTTCAACCGTAGTGTAGCCACTGCTGATTGTTATGCCGCTGCCTTTGAGTATGCCGTGGGCGATTCCCGTTCCGTTGATTGTATTTGTTCCTTTCAGATCAAAACTGCCAGCTGTTGTGAGCGTTCCTTTCACGTCTAAGTCACCGGCAAGCACGGTTGTACCGACGCCGGCGGACAATCCGGTTCCAGTATCCGACGCGTCGGCAGTAATTGTGCCTGTTTTGCCGCCGTCAACGGTTACGCCCGTGTCATATTCTTCGTTTTTAAAGCCGAGATTGAAACCGTCCCCAAGGTTTGCGGTGAACCCGCCTGTCGCCAGCGATGCGTCAAGCGCAGCATAGTTTTTGGAGGTTTTGGCGATTGTGAAGCTGCCGGCACTTATCATATGTGTTGCCGCATCGGCAACAGGCGTTGAGGTATTGTTAGGGTCTTCATGCGTGCCGTTTATTTTCTCTCCGAAAACGTAAAGGTAATACGTACCGTCGGTAAGCTTTGAGGTGTCAACAACAAGGTTTGTCTTTGAATTCTCAGTCGAGAGTTTAGCGTAGTTGACGTAGTCTTCCCTAAATTCGCTGCGTGTTGAAACAACAGCCGCGACATAGTCCTTCGCTGTTGTCGTAGCAAAGCCGCTGTACGTAACTTTAAGCTCTTGAACCGTTGACAGGGGAGACGTGAGGTCTATCACTTTGTTCGTGCCGATACGATCTTCAAAAGTTTCGGGGATATCCGTTATAGTCTGACTTGCCGAAGCAGTTCCGCTGAACTTCAGCGTTTCTTTTGTCTGTTTTGTGAGCGTTGAAGTATCGGTAACTTCCGGAAGCGAGAATTTGGCATACTCCGTCACGCAACTCTTGCTGCCTGCGGCAGTTCTGAAAAGAACGGAGTCAAAGAGTGGCGATTTTAAATCAATTTGTAAAGATGGGCGTATATCACCGCCGCCGCGATGCATGGCAGTCGGTTTGCCGTCAGTTGATGAGTACCGAGTGCCCCAATCACTTTTTGTATCTTTGCCGCCATTACGAACCCACCAGAGTGAAACACTATCAGCACCGGGATCAAATTCCGTGGGATCAAATTTAAGAACTTCTGCACCAACAGCCGCCGCTTCAGAACTTGAAAGTACGTAAAGCAAATCACTGTATTCGGCAGTTGAAGTAAATCCTGACGTTGTCTCCAGCATTGTGTGCTTTTTTATATAGTTTTTAGCCCCTGCGCCCGTCCCTCCGTTTGCTTCGGCCCACTTCATATCGGTTCCGGAGTAGTGACTCATTTTATACTCAAGACTATCAGTATTCTGAGTTGTGTCATTTAGTCCGTAATAGCCGCTGACCTTTTTACGGAGATCTGATTTCGAGTAATCATCACCCGGTGGATAATTCATCCAACCCAACTCTCCTGACGTGATTATATAACCGTCTGCGGCATCTTTTGAGATTAGAGTCCAGTTGTAACCGGCAAAGTTTTTTCTGTCTCCGGGATTCCAAAAACTGTCATCGGCTTTGGCTATTCCCGCATTTTCCGCAATTGCCGGCGACGCCATGCTGAGAATGTACGATACAAGCATTATGACGGCTGCTGTTTTTTTGAAGTTAGTCATTTTTTCCTGCTCTCTTTCTATCGGATTTTTGCGAGACCTAATCTTTCGCCGCAATGCATTTAAAGCCCTTCGCCTGAAGCTGTTTCATAAGAGCCTGAGGTGTCTGACTGCCGGAGAATACTCTCACGCGGTATATGTTCGCGTTGCCTTTCTGCGCCGTTATTACTTTCGCGTCAAAGCCCGTTTTTCTCGCTTTCGCCGCAAGTCCTTCACAGGCACCTTTGTCCTTCGACGCGCCTATCTGTACTGCGCTTTTAGTCTGTTTTGAGATTTCTTTTATTGCTTTTGCCGGAGCCGAATAACTTTTTTTTGTTTCCTTTTTCTCAGCTTTTTCAGGTCCATTTGTTATTTCTATCACGGGTTCTTCTATCCTCAGCGGAGGCTTTATCTTTGACACCGGTCTTCCTGTTTCAACAGGCGCGTCATCTTCGTCCAATTCCTTTTGCAGATTTGCAATCTGTTCCATAAGGTCGGCAATCGTCTTGTGAATAGACTTTTTTTCCGTGCGCCATGCTTTTTTCCTCAAGTTTCCGATACTGTCAAATTCATACCATGCATTCAGCCGTGCGGCTATGCTGTCACGTTTGCCCGTGTAGCCCGTTACGCCGAGTTCAGCTTTCCAAGGGCTGTCCGCTTTGTGGTATTTTATGCCGAGCTCCGCCATTCCGCTTCCGCCTTTGAAGTCAGGCTCAAGCAGCCTGAATTCTCCCATTCTGCCAGTTGCTTTGCCGTAAAATTCGTATTCGCAGGCAAGTCCGCCGAAGAATTTAATGCCATTTTCGTTTTCTTTGCCGTTGTAGCGGAAGCCCGTGCGCAATCTGTGAGAGTTTACCGCGTCAAAGTCAAATTTCTCTCCAGCTATCGTCGGGCTGTCGCCGTCCTGTCTGTTCCAGAGATATTTGACGTAGGTGTCGATGTTTCCGCCGTTTGTGACGTTCCATTTGTAGCCAACCGCAGCGTGCGCGCCGAGGTATGCCTGGCTTGTGTCAAAGCGGGTGCTTGTTCCGGGATTAAAGGTTTCGCTGTTGTAGTCGCTTGAAATATGTCCCGCTCTGAATGAGACTTCTCCGTGGAGCTGTCCTTTTGCCGTTTTCTTTCCTTCCGCTTTGAAGAATACACCGCCGCCGAAGTAGTTGACGTCGCCATCCGCTCTGACGCTGCCTGTTTCAAATTCGTTTTCCGTCGTGTAGCGTCCGTTGCCGCCTTCGGCGAATATTCCGAGCGTTACGTTGCCGTTAATTTTCTTTGAGAGTCCCGCCGCTACGTTTGTGCCGTTGAGGTCAACGCGGCTGCCTGTTTCATAATGGCTGCGCACGCCCTCTATTGCCGCAAAGGCTTTCCAGTCTTTTGTTTTTTCAAATTCCTTGTCATCTTTGTCATCGTCCGTTATCGCCGCAGCTATGAGATCGCTTCCGCTGTTTATTGCCGCCAGTCCTGCAAGTCTTGCTTCGCTGAAAGATTTTGTTTTGTCTTTGATTACAGGAACAGGCCCCGGTGCTTCTCCCTGTACTCCCATTACAAGAGCACTGCCTTCAAGCCACGTGTCGTATTCGTAGTCAAGCATCCCCGTCGTACTTATGACTTTCTTTTTCAACGGATTGTCTTTCGTTCCTTCGTAGCCCGCAACATTGTCCACAAGCGTCAGCATATCTCCGGGCTGCTCTACTTTTTTGCCTTCTGTATCCTGATACAACAATATTTTGGCGCCGGACAGGTCTATCGTTGATGCCGAGCTGACTATGACGCTTCTTTTGCTGAAGCTGTCAAGCCAGAGATTAAGAATTGAGTCTGTCAGACTGACATCACCGTTAAATCTCACGGCTCCTTTGAAGTTTGTCGTTCCGCCAGTGCTCGTGTAACTGCCGGAAAGTATTCCGCCTGTAAGGTTCAGTATTCCCATGTTAGTCACGTCTCCGCCGAGGCTGTATGCTGAAGCCGTGAGTTCGCCGTTTGTGTTGATTTTTATCGCTGCGCTGTTTATGTTTGCGTTCGCCGTTACGTCTCCGGCTATTTCTGTTGTGCCGCCGCCGGTTATTGATTTGCCAAGCGTGCCGCCGTTCAATGTGAGCGTTACATCTTCGTCCACTTTATTTATACCCGCGGCAACGTAATCCGCGTTTGTCTCAATGTCTTGCGCAAATTCAAGCGTGCCGTTCGTTACGTACGCTCCGCCGAGGTTTGCGCCGCTGAGTTTCACCGTACCGCTGTTGGCTATCGCTTTGACAAGTTCTCCGCCGGTGAATTCAAGCGTGCCGCTTGTTACGGAAAGTGTTCCTGTGTTGCCGAGGTTTGTTACAGTGGAACTGACGTCTCCGGCTACCGCCACGTTACCTTCGCCGCTTATTTCTTTGCCGAGCGTGCCGCCGTTCAGCTTGAGCGTGCTGCCTGACGATACGTTGTTTACGCTGCCTGCTATGTAATTTGCGTTCGCCGTTACATTTCCGTTGACGTTGAGGTTTCCGCCCGTGATTTTCGCGCCGAGTTCTCCTCCGCCAAGGCTGACCGTACCGGATGTGTTTATCAGCCCGTCTGCTCCCGTCATGGCAAGGTTTGCGGCGTTCGCAACCGTCATCGTTCCGTTGTTGACGTAGCTTCCGTCTCCTTCAAGTTTGCCAGTAAGGTTTACGTCCTGGTTGAATTTAACTGTTCCTGTGTTTGCAATTCCGTTTTTCAGGTCAAGCGCGTTCGTGCCGCTGAAATTCAGCGTTCCCG
>JAZRZG010000200.1:0-18889 GCA_045601305.1 Synergistaceae bacterium | reverse complement strand
GCAGAGGAATACAGACAAAATTAACCGCCGTAAAATTCTTGCCGAAACAAAGACAAGAGCAAGCGGCGTTAAGAAAAATCTGAAAAGCCGCGGCATTAAACGTTTTCAGGCAGCAGGACAGAACAGGCTGAAATTCATAAGAAAAAGATACTTTACAAAAATTTTCAGACAGCTGTTCGGACGGGAAACAAACGACATCATTCCGGCAGAAATGAAACAGCTGGGAATGGTTCCGATATTTTCAATCTACAAGGACACAGAAAACAGACAGCTTATTCGCCGCTGCGACAGCGTAGAATATGAAGACGAAATTGTCACTGACGAAAACGGCAAAGCCTACTTCAAACGGAATACGGAATATAAAAATAACCTGCACGGGAGAGCCATACGCTCTCCCGTGTGTTTTATATCGACAGCACTATAAATTTTTGTTGCAGGACGGCGACACTCTCTAATCAGAATTTATAAGTTCATTTCAATTTTGTCAACCGCGGCAAGTTAAGACACACCGTTTTGCTTTGTTTAGTCTGCGTCTGCAAGCTAAGCGCGTGCGAATAGTCAAAGCGAACTTGCCGCATATTAAAAGCGAAGGGCGCGCTGCCCTTCGCACATTTTTATATTGACAATATATTATATATCATATAATATATCATAAAACAAATAGAGAGGGTTAAGACCATGGCGGACTTTCAAGTCGAATTCTACACGAAAAAGAACGGCGAATCCCCCGTACTTGAATTTATCGGCTCGCTTGACATTCAAATGAAAGCACGCCTGTTCCGTACAATACAGCTTTTACAGCTGCACGGGAACACAATTCATGGCAGTTTTTCAAAGCCGCTCGGCGGCGGAATATTTGAAATCAGGACAAGAGCAGGCAGCAACATTTCCAGAGTTTTATACTTCTTTTTTATCGGCAGAAAAATCATACTGACAAACGGATTTATAAAAAAGACACAGAAAACACCGCCGCAGGAAATTGAAACAGCAAAGAAATATCGCGCGGAATACATTGACAGGGAGAACGGGAAATGAAACAGACAACCTTTAACGAGCTTTTGAAAAAAGAACTCCGAAACAAAGAATTTAAGCAGGCGTGGGACAATCTCGAACCTGAATTTCAGCTTGTAGATGCAATCCTTACCGCCCGTAAAGAACGCTCCCTTACGCAGAAAGAACTCTCCGAACTTACAGGCATCACACAGACAGACATCAGCAAAATAGAAAACGGCAACGCCAATCCTTCACTTGCCACACTCAAACGCCTTGCCAAAGGACTCGGCAAAGAAATACGCATTGAATTTGTCGCTCCGAAAACACAGCACAGAGCCGCACAGCCGGAATAAAACAAATCACAAACAAAACAAGCGTGAGACTTCAACCACTCCCCCGTTTTTGTATTTTATACGCTATGGTACGAATTGAGGGTTAAAACTCAATCCTCGTGCTTTTCTTCGTACAACTCGTCAAGCAGTTTTTGCAGCGTTCCCTCTTTTGCGTAGGGCAGCGCGTCCGCCAGTCTGAAATTGTGCTTTGCAATTTTTGTATCTTCGTCAAAACCGAGAATAAAACTAATCGCGATATTGTAAATAATCTCAGTCGGCGCAAGTCCGTACACCTGTTTTTCAAAAATATCCCCCGCACGGACATACGTCTGTCCGTGCGGCAGGAAAATATATGTTTCTTTGCGGCTTGGATAAACAAACACGATATTTTTCGCCGTGTTTGTCAAAAGTGCGTATTATCTGCTTATTTCGATTTTTTTGCTGTTTTTTTCAGCTCTGCTCTGCCGAACTTGCACCACTGCGAAACAACGCAGTCAGAGCATTTCGGCTTTTGCGCGGCTGCAGTTTTTTCAGCCGGTTTTCGTTTCGCGCGTAAAAAAACAGACCTTGCGGTCTGTTAAACTCACTGGTGGACTGTGCAGGAATCGAACCTGTAACCCTCTGATTAAGAGTCAGATGCTCTGCCAATTGAGCTAACAGTCCATAAAAAGTGGGGTGAGTGAAGGGACTTGAACCCTCAACAACTGGAACCACAATCCAGTGCTCTAACCAATTGAACTACACTCACCATGTATGGCGCGCCTGAAGGGACTCGAACCCCCGCCCCACTGCTTAGAAGGCAGTTGCTCTATCCAGCTGAGCTACAGGCGCACGGGTAGTGCCTTCTTCGAAGCACGGTAGTAATTATATCGAATTCCTTGTGTCTGTCAAGCCTAATTGTAATAAAAAGAGATTTCCGTTCGGAAATCTCTCGTTGCTATCATGGTGGGCGATACAAGGATTGAACTTGTGACCCCCTCCGTGTCAGGGAGGTGCTCTCCCGCTGAGCTAACCGCCCATGGTTTCAACAGGAAAAGATTTTAACAGTCTTCTTTCCTGTTGTCAAGCATTATTTTTTATTCCGCAGCGTAGTTCGGCGCTTCTTTTGTGATGACTATATCGTGCGGATGACTTTCTTTCATTGACGCTGAAGTAACCTGCACAAACTTGGCGTTCTTGTGGAGTGTGTTAAGGTCTTTGGCGCCCAGATATCCCATGCCTGAGCGAATGCCGCCTACCATTTGGTACACAACGGCTGAAAGAGGTCCTTTTGAGGGCACCATGCCTTCGATGCCTTCCGGTACAAGTTTGTCTTCTGCCATGCCTTCTTGGAAATAACGGTCTTTGCAGCAGCCTTTCATGGCGCCGAGTGAACCCATGCCGCGGTAGGTTTTGAAGGAACGTCCTTTATAAATGACGCTTTCGCCCGGGCTTTCGTTTGTGCCTGCAAACATTGAGCCTATCATTACTACGTCTCCGCCTGCCGCAAGTGCCTTGACTATGTCGCCTGAATAGCGTATGCCGCCGTCTGCTATCATACGTTTGCCGCGTTTGTGCGCGACTTCCGCAACGTTGAGAACTGCGGCAACCTGAGGAACACCAATTCCGGCGACTATGCGTGTGGTACAAATTGAGCCGGGTCCTATGCCGACTTTTACGGATTCTGCACCTGCGTCAAACAACGCTTCCGCCGCTTCCTTAGTTGCGATGTTGCCTGCGATAAGCGGAAAGTCTTTGTAGCGTTTGTGCAGTGTTTTAACCATTTCTATGACCATTTTTGAATGTCCGTGTGCCGTGTCAACAATAATTGTGTCAACTCCGGCGCTGACAAGGGCATCGGCACGGTCAACAGCGTCTTTTCCTACGCCGATTGCAGCACCGATAAGAAGTCTGCCTCTTGAATCTTTTGCCGCGTTCGGAAATTCTTTTGCTTTAAGAATGTCTTTGATTGTGATGAGTCCTGTGAGTTTGCCTTTTTTGTCAACTATTGGAAGTTTTTCAACTTTCTGGTGCATAAGGATGTCTTTTGCCTGAGCAAGCGTTGTGCCTTCGGGCGCTGTTATGAGTTTTCCTTTTGTCATCACGTCTTTTATCGGCTGGTCAAGATTTGTTACAAAACGGAGGTCACGGTTTGTGATAATACCGACAAGTTTAATTTTTTCGTCAACAATGGGAACGCCTGAAATGTGATAGTGTGCCATGAGATCTACTGCCTGTCGCACCAAATCTTCAGGCTTAAGATAGAACGGGTCAACGATAACACCTGATTCTGAACGTTTGACCTTGTCAACTTCGGCAGCCTGAAGGTCAAACGGAATGTTGCGGTGCAGAATGCCTATGCCGCCCTCTCGCGCAAGCGCTATTGCAAGCTGTGATTCTGTGACTGTGTCCATTGCCGCGCTGCAGATAGGTATATTAAGTTTAATCTGCGGCGTAAGGTACGTCGTAAGGTCTGTGTCTGCCGGAAGTGTTTCGCTGTACGCCGGTACAAGAAGCACGTCGTCGAAAGTAAATCCGTTGTAGTCAACGAACTTTTTTGATGTTGTGTTTGCCATTGTCTGACCTCCTGAATTTGGTTAAATTTATATATTGCGTTTTATTCTTGACAACGTGGCTACTGCATGGCATTTCATGCATTCGCAGCGACCTACTGAGCCGCATTTTTCGCCTGATTTTACTTTTAGGCTGAAGGTGCGCGCTCCGTCTTCAGATATGTGCTGTTCGAGGTTATCAGCTAATTTAGCTATGATACCACCAAGTTTGGGAATTTGTGCATTTAATGTTGCGTCCACCCATTCTATTTTCCATCCGTTTTCATGTATCAGCGCAGCTACTCTGTCAAGCAGCTTTATGCTGTCAGCATTTTTGTAGCTGTTGTCTGAGGCGGGGAAAAGTGTGCCTATGTCAGGCAACCCTGCGGCGCCGAGCAAAGCGTCCATAACTGCGTGGGTGATTATGTCTGCGTCAGAGTGTCCGTCAAGTCCAAGCGGTGAATTTTCTATTTCAACTCCTGCAAGAATGAGTTTCCTGCCTGCAACAAGGGGATGTACGTCAAAACCGTGTCCCGCGCGGATTTCTTTTGCGCCGGCTGCAAAATTTGATGCCATAAGCCAATCGTACGGAGTAGTGATTTTGAAATTTGCCTCTTCTCCGCGAATGTCAGCGATTTCATATCCTGCATCTATCCAAGTTGCAGCTTCGTCTGTGGCAATTTTACCGTATTCTGCAAGGCTGAGCAGTTTTTTGCGTTCAAATGCCTGCGGCGTTTGTGTTTTGAAATATTTTGACCTGTCTGCCGCTGTCATTCGCCTGCTGTCTATAAATTTAATTGAATCTGTTATTGGAAGCAAAGGTATTGCTGCGCCGCATTTTTCTGTCTCAGCCATAAGCCTGAGACACAGATCTTTTGTAAGAAAAGGGCGTGCGGCATCGTGAATCAGAACGTAATCGCCTTCACACGCTTTGAGCCCTGCAAGCACTGACTGTGAGCGTTCCGCGCCTGCAAGGGCTGTTTTTATGCACGGTATTTTGTTCAGCTTTTCCGAAAGCTCGTTCATTTCAGCGGAAAGCACAACGACTATTTCTGATATTCTGCCTGTGTCAAGAAGCTCTTCGGCAACGGCAAACGACCACTGCCAAACCGGAATGCCGCCGAGTATGCGAAACTGTTTGGCTTCTCCGCCAAGCCTGCTGCCGTGACCTCCTGCCGCTATGATAAAGGACCATGTTTTGTCAGTCATTTTAATCCTCCGTCATTTCCCTGCGCGACTCAAGGGCAAGATGCAGGGTTACTCTGTCTGCAAAACCTATACTGCCGCCGACAGGCAGCCCGTAAGAGAGACGCGAAATTTTGACTCCGGTGCTTTTCATGGTATCCTGTACAGTGTAGGCAGTCAGGTCACCTTCAATGCGAGGAGTTGTCGCCAAAATAAGTTCCTGTATGCCGAGTGTTTCAATTCTGTTTTTTAATTTTGCAAGGCTTTCCGCGGGAATTTCCTGATCGTCAAGCGGCGAGCAGCGACCTCCCAAAACGTGATACAGCCCGTTGTATATACCTGACTGCTCTATCGCCGCGCAGTCTTCATCGGTTTCAACAACGCATATTGTTTTTCTGCTGCGCAACGGGTCTGTGCAAATTGAGCAAGGGTCACAGTCTGTTATGCTTCCGCATTGTGAACAGTGATGTACGGATTCTGCCAACCGGCGCGTTGACTCGGCAAATTCCGCTATCCACGAGGAATCCTGCGAGAGCAGATGAAACACCATACGGCGCGCGGTTTTTTCGCCTATGCCGGGCAGGGTGCTCCAAAGCTTTATCAGTTTTTGTACGGCGTCTGGAAGTGCCAAGGTTTTTACATCAAACCGGGCAAACCGCCCAGTCCGCCTGTAAGAGAATTCATTTTTGAGGCTGCGGCGCTTTTGCTTTTGCCAATGCCGTCCTTTACCGCGCTCAAAACAAGGTCTTCGAGCATTTCGACTTCTTCAGGGTCAACGACGTCTTTTGAAATGGATATTGCAATAACGTCGCCATGTCCGTTTACTTTCGCTTTTACAGCTCCGCCGCCTGCGCTTCCCTCTACGATCAGCTGTTCAAGCTCTTCCTGAGCGCGTGCAAGACCTGCCTGCATTTTTTGCGCCTGCTGCATAAGTTTGTTCATGTTCATGCAAAACACCTCTCAGTTATTGATTGTCTTTGTAATTGTCAAGATGAAGCTTCGTTAGCACAACGCGGAATACGAATACAGGAAGCCCCAGCAGTCTTCTCCAGCGATACGGCTCCTGTATGGTTCTGTAAAGCCATTCAAGCTTCATTTTCTGCCACTTTTTCGGCGCGCGTTTTAGATTGCCGGAAATTACGTCCATACTGCCGCCGATGCCCATTCCGACCAACGCAGAAGTTTTTTCAAGGTTATCTGTGAGCCAGTACTCTTGTTTCGGGACACCTAAGCCTACGAACAGAATCTCCGCGCCTGAGTTTTTTATTTCTTCGCATATATCCGCTGTGTCTTCGTCCTTGAAATATCCGTTTCTGCAGCCTGCTACTGTCAGTCCGTCATATTTTTCCTGCATTTTTTTTGCGGCAGCCTCTGCCACTCCCGGCTTTCCGCCGAAGAAAAAAACTTTCCAACCGCTGTGTGCCGCACGTTTGCAAAGGTGTTCCACAAACTCACACCCGGGAAGCCTTTCCTGAATAGGCGTACCCATAAGTTTCAGCGCTGATATTAACCCTGCGCCGTCAGGAAGCATAAGTCCGGCTTTTGAACAAGCCTCGCGATAACGGCGGTCAGTTCTGCTTCTGAGAGCTGCAAGCGCGTCAGGAGTGATTATCAAATGTGCTGATTTTTCGGTTTCTATCCAGTGCTGCACTCTGCTGAGGGCATAGTTAAGCGAAATATTGTCAACGGTAATGCCCCAAAGCGACGGTTTGCGTATTGTTTCGACAGCGCGTTCTGTTCTGAACTTGAAATATATACCTGTAAGTACAAACATTGCAAACAATATGCCTGTTGCGGCAAAAGGCACAGTGCCTCGAAGCATGATACAGACTATTATGCACGAAATTGCCGTGCAGGCAGAGATACATACATAAATTCCTGTAGCGTGGTCAATCCCGTGAGATGTCAGTTTCCTGTAAAAAGGAGCGTTTTCAACGGGACTGCGCGTAAAAATTGCAGAAAGTACGCATGCTGAAATTTCAAGCACAGGAATAAACAACATTCCTGCCGTTGCTGCCACAAGTGTCCATGTTGTAATTCCGCGGCTTACAGCATATATCGTAAGCCCGGCAAAGAGGGTTCCCCAGAACGCACAAAGAGATTCCGTCAGCCTCCTGTAAGCGTGAATGTGTCTGCTCCAAAAAACAAACAGAAAGACAAGCCCTGTAATGCAAAGCTGCGTCAATGCCTGAAAGTGCTGAGGTGAAGAAAGTATGACAATGGAAACAACGCTCCACAGGGCAGTTAAAAGCAAGCCGCACATACCGGGAATTTCGTCAATTTCCTGCAAAAATACAGGAAGAACTCCTACCCACAAAGTACATACAATAATCGATGTTATATTTGAAAGATAAAGAAATTCTCCGCCTGTTGTTTCGATAAAGGCAATTCTCGGACCGAAAAACGCGTAAGCAAAGCCTGTCAGAAAGTAAAGACAGCGAAGCAGGCGGTTGTTTGTAACCTTCTGGCAGAAACCGACACAGCCTGCCACAACCGCGGCTGCTATGGTTACGCGGAGATGTGTATCCTGTGTCCATATTCCAAAAAGCGCCCACGCGCCTATCAGTGTGATGTCTTTGAGATAATAATACTGGTCAGGTTCAAGGTATCTTTTAAAAAATTTCTGTACAAACAGGCATGCGAAAGCAACGGCAAAAACTGCTGCTGTCATCTGAAAATACGGTGTGTATGACATGGCGCTGCCCTCCAAGCTTTGTTCTTATATATGTTACCACAGAAAAACGTTATATAAAAATGAAAACCGAAAATTCTCGGTTTTCATTTTAGCCCTGCAATTTAATTAACTATCCAATCTTCTCAAGTCCGCCGAGATATGGGCGAAGCGCTTCAGGAACGGTAATACTTCCGTCTTCATTCTGGTAATTCTCGATAACGGCAATCAATGTTCTGCCTATTGCAAGTCCCGAACCGTTAAGAGTGTGGACAAATTGCGGTTTTCCGCCGTCTGCCGGTCTGTATCTCAACCCCATGCGGCGAGCCTGGAAATCTTCGCAGTTGCTGCATGAACTGATTTCTCTGTAGCAGTTCTGGAAGGGCAGCCATACTTCAAGGTCAAAGGTTTTTGCCGCGCCAAACCCCATATCTCCTGACGACAGACAGACTACTCTGTACGGCAGACCGAGTATCTGGAGAACTTCCTCGGCGCAGTTTGTAAGATGTTCAAGTTCATCGTAGCTTTTTTCAGCTGTGCTGAGTTTGACCATTTCAACCTTGTCAAACTGATGCTGGCGAAGCATGCCTTTCATATCGCGCCCGTAGCTGCCTGCCTCACGGCGGAAACATGGCGTGTATGCCGTAAAATACATTGGGAGGTCTTTTTCGGCAAGAATTTCACCCGAGTACATATTCGTAAGAGGCACTTCTGCCGTCGGAATCAGCCATAGGTCATCATTTGCGCAGCGGTAAAGATCTTCTGTGAATTTAGGAAGCTGCCCTGTGCCTGTCATAGTTTTCGAGTTAACAAGAACGGGAGGCATAATTTCGGTGAAACCATGCTTTGTCGTGTGAAGGTCAAGCATAAAATTCATGAGTGCCCGCTCAAGATGCGCGCCTTCATTTTTGAGAATTGTAAAACGGCTTTCGGCAAGTTTTACGCCTCTTTCAAAATCCATTATGCCGAGATTTTCGCCTATTTCCCAGTGTGCTTTCGGCTGAAAATCAAATATTCTCGGTGTACCCCAGCGGCGTATCTCAATATTATCATTTTCATCCTTGCCGACAGGCACGGAGCTGTGAACCTTATTGGGGATTGAAAGAGCCATATTGTCAAGCTCTGCCTGAATTTCTGCGACTTTCGCGTCAAGTTCGGCGATTTTGTCGCCGAGAAGGCGCATTTCTTCCATAAGCGCGTCAGCGTTTTCGCCGTTTTTCTTAAGAATACCGACCTGTTTTGCTCCGGCATTGCGTTTTTCTTTCAGTTTTTCTACTTCAAGCAGCGCGCTCTTTCTTTTTTCGTCAAGGGCAAGCAGTTCGTCAAGCGGAAAAGAATTATTTCTGTTTTTGAGCATCTGTGCGACTTCGTCAGCATTTTCGCGTACCCATTTAAGGTCAAGCATTATTCTTCATTCTCCTGTCCGTTTCTTATATTTTTAAGCAGATTTGCCGCTTCAAGCGCTGCCAGCGCCGCATCTGCTCCTTTGTTGCCGGATTTTACGCCTGCGCGTTCGATTGCTTGGTCAAGGCTGTCGCAAGTGAGAATACCGAACGCAACAGGAACTCTCTGTTCAAGCGATACCATTGCAAGCCCCTTTGCAGCTTCAGAGGCAACGTAAACATCGTGAGACGTATCACCCTTGATAACCGCACCGACTGAAACGATTGCGTCATATTTACCGGAAAGAGCAATTTCCTTTGCCGTAAGTGGCTGTTCCCAAGCGCCCGGCACCCAGAAAAGGTCAATGTCCTGATGACGCACATCATGGCGCAGAAGAGCATCCTTTGCGCCTTCAATGAGTTTTGAGGTGATGAATTCGTTGAAACGCGACGCCACTATTGCAAAGCGAAGCCCTGTTCCGATCATGTTGCCCTGATAAGTTTTCATTGTATCACTTCCCCTTTACTGATAATTATTTTGGCTGATTTAATCTTTATTTTCTTTATTTTCTTTTTCATGCTGCCCGCATGAGCATTCGCCGTTACTGAGATGCATAAAATGCCCCATTTTGCATATCTTTGTATTCAGATAGCGCTCATTGTACGGATTAGA
The DNA here is from genome assembly GCA_045601305.1 of Synergistaceae bacterium. Taxonomy (GTDB): domain Bacteria; phylum Synergistota; class Synergistia; order Synergistales; family Synergistaceae; genus Equadaptatus. Next base: position 9,122 of record JAZRZG010000200.1, on the reverse strand, counting down.
AGCTATTTCAATAGGCACGCGCTCCGTTATTTCAAGTCCGTAAGCGGAAAGCCCAGAAATTTTTACCGGGTTGTTTGTCATGAGACGGAAACGCTTTACTCCTAAGTCCGCTAAAATCTGCGCGCCGATGCCATAGTTTCTTTGGTCAGGCTGAAAGCCGAGCGCAAGATTTGCTTCAACAGTGTCAAGTCCTTTTTCCTGAAGCTCATACGCTTTGAGTTTGTTCAAAAGCCCTATGCCTCTGCCCTCTTGGCGGAGATAAAGCAGCACTCCGCTGCCTTCTTTTTCAATCATTGACATCGCCGTGTGAAGCTGAGGGCCGCAGTCACAGCGGAGCGAGCCGAGCAGATCTCCGGTAAAACATTCTGAATGTACTCTGACCAAAACGTTGTCAGCGTTTTTTATATCGCCCTTGACAAGCGCAATGTGCACAGCGCCGGGGTTGTCTCCGTAAGGACTGACATAGGCATGGCATATGAAATCTCCCCACTGCGTCGGCAGATGGCAGATTGCCTCGCGTGAAACGAGTTTTTCGCGTGTAAGTCTGTATTTTATTAAATCTTCTATCGAAATGATTTTAAGATTCCATTTTTCAGCAAGTTCGAGCAACTCCGGCAGACGCGCCATTGAGCCGTCTTCATTTGATATTTCGCAGCAGAGTCCCACTTCTTCAAGCCCTGCAAGGCGAAGCAGGTCAACGGTTGCCTCTGTATGTCCGTTGCGTTCAAGCACACCGCCTGACTTTGCAACCAGCGGGAAAATATGCCCGGGACGGTGCAAATCTTCAGGGTGAGTGTCAGGATTGGCAAGGCAGCGTGCTGTTATTGCGCGCTCCTCAGAAGAAACACCTGTTTTCGTGTCAAATCTGTCAACTGACACCGTGAATGCCGTGCAGTGCGCGTCCGTATTGTATTTTACCATAGGCTCAAGCTTCAACTGCTTGGCTTTTTCAGCCGTAAGCGGTGCGCAGACAACTCCGCGCGCGTTTGTGACGATAAAGTTCATATCTTCTGTGCGGCAGAACTGAGCCGCCATAATGAGGTCACCCTCATTCTCTCGATTCTCGTCATCAACAACGATAATAAGTTTTCCATTTTTGAGTTCGCTTATGGCTTCTTCAATAGTGTTAAGCATAAAAACCTCCGGTCTTAAGGAGTACAGAGAGACAGGATGACAACTTGTGCTATGTTTTTATATCCCTGTACAGCTATTCTTCTGACTTTACAGCCAGCCGTTGTCTGCAAGTTTCTGCCAAGTGATATTATCAGCGTTTTTATCTTCTGTTTTATTAAATCGTTTTGCAAGCATTTTTGCAACGTATTTTCCGAGTATGTCCGTTTCAAGATTGACAAGGCTGCCTGCCGTAAGTATTGAAAGGGATGTTTCAGCAAGCGTTGTCGGTATCAGCTCAACGGAAAACTCCGTATCTGCAGCATCTATCACCGTCAAACTGACTCCGTCTATCGCAATGGAGCCTTTTGATACTACACCTAACATTATATCAGCGTTTGCCGAGAAGAAAAACTTTTTTGTCTTTTCATGTGCTTCAATTTTTATGACTTTGCCGAGTCCGTCAACATGTCCCGTCATGATATGCCCGTCAAACCGCGAGTTTGCGCTCATTGCGCGTTCAAGATTAACCAAGTCGCCGCTTTTGAGCATTCCGAGCTTTGTTTTTTTGTGCGTCTCCTCCATCATTTCGGCGCAAAAGCCGTTTTTGTCAAACGAGGTCACGGTAAGGCAAACACCGGAGACAGCTACAGAGTCTCCCTTTTTCAGTTCAGACAGAAATTTCTGCGTCTGAATGTCAATGAGCCATATATCGGATTTTTGTTGTACCGATTTAATTTTACCTATAGCTTCAACCAGTCCCGTGAACATTCGGTAACTCCTTTTATGCAAAGGTCTTCTCCGCATTTTTCAGCAGTAACGTTTTTGATATTAACGGTATCAGCAAGTGACGGTATTTCAAAATGTTCCGTGAAGCCTAATCCGTTTCCGGCGATTTTCGGTGCAACAAACATAACAAGCTCGTCAACCAGCCGCTCGCTGAAAAGCGAACTGACAGTTCTTGCTCCTGCCTCCACCATTAAGTAGTTTATACCATTTTCACCTAATTTGTCCAAAATTTTTGACATAATGTGTCCAGTTTTGAAATCAACCCTAACAATCCCTGCGCCTTTTGTTTCAAAACGCGCAATTTTACCCTCAGGGGCGTCAAAATCACAAAACACGACAACTTTATCGCTGCTGTCAAATATCTTCGCATTTTCGGGTATTCTGAGCTGAGGGTCAACAACAAAGCGTTTCGGATTTTTCCCATCAACGTCTCTGACGGTCATTTGCGGATCGTCTGCGATAATTGTGCCTGCGCCTGTGAGCAGGGCGTCATTTTCTGCCCTCATTTTCTGAACCTCAAGCCGTGCGGCGCTGCCTGTTAACCATCTGCTTTCGCCGTTGGGCAGGGCAATTCTTCCGTCAAGCGTTACCGCGGATTTAACCGTCACCCACGGTCTGCCACGCTCTATGCGGCTGAGAAAGCCTCTGTTGAGATAACGGCACTCCCTTTCAAGCAGCGGCATACGCACCTTTATACCGGCAGCTTTGAGAATTTCAATGCCCTCGCCGTTTACTTTCGGGTTTGGGTCTCCCATGGCGATAATAACTTCCTTCGGCTGCCGTTCTGCAAGAAGTTTCGCGCAGGGCGGCGTTTTGCCATAGTGAGAACAAGGCTCAAGAGTAACATAAACGGAGGCGCCTTCAATGCTTTCGCCGCATTTTTTTACGGCGTCGGCCTCAGCATGGTCATCTCCGTATTTGTGGTGCCAGCCTTCGGAAATTATTTTCCCGTCTTTGACGATTACGCAGCCCACAAGAGGATTCGGCGTTGTCTCACGCACACCGCGTTTTGCAAGCTCAATCGCTCTTTTCATATACATAACATCCTGTTCGGTAAAATCACTCTGCATTTGACTCACCTGCCAGATATTCCTTTATCCTTTTCGCAAGCACATCGCCGATTCCGTGAACTGCCGCTATCTCTTTTTCGTCTGCTTCGACAAGCGCACGGCGGCTGCCGAATTTTGTAATAAGCTGAGAGGCTTTTGCTTTGCCTATTCCGGGTATGTCCTCAATACTGCTGCGCGTGAAAATTCTTTCGCGTCTGTTTCTGTGAGAAGTAATGGCAAAACGGTGTGCCTCATCGCGCACGCTTTGAAGCAGACGGAGCACGGGGTCAGTAAACTCAAGCCGAACGGGTTCTTTTTCATCCGGCAGATAAATTTCCTCGAAACGCTCCGCAAGAGAAAGCATAGGAATGTTCAGCCCAAGTTCCTTTATTGCTTTCTGCGCAAATTCAAGCTGAACGGTGCCGCCGTCTATCAAAATCAGCTGAGGCAGAGGCTCTTGTCCGGCAAGACAGCGTTTATAACGCCGCGTAACCGTTTCATACATAGAACGGAAATCATCTATACCCTCAACAGACTTAATATTAAAGCGTCTGTAAAGCGATGTGTTCGGGCTTCCCTGTTCAAATACCACACAGACACCGACCGTTTGGTTTCCTCCCGTGTGAGAAATGTCAAAACCGTCTATCCTCCACGGAAGCAGCGGGAGATTTAACAGTTCCTGCAAAGAGGTCAAAGTCTTCAGAAAATCCTCCCTGTTTCCGGGGGCGTCAGGAATAGTATTTCGCTGGCGCGTCACCCTCCATATGGCACGTATTGTATCACGAAGTCTCCCTGCTTCCTCAAACGCAAGTTTTGATGCCGCTGAGTTCATTCTTTTGCGAAGACGCTCCACAAGTTCTGCTCCGTTTCCCTGCAACAGGAGAATAACATCGGCAACGCGTTCTTTGTATTCGTCTTCGCTGCATTTCGCACAGCAAGGAGCAAGACATCTGCCAAGCGCATAGCGCATGCAGGGGCGTGCCGCATTTTGCCTGCAAATATCCGCAGAACAACTGCGAAGCGGCAGATAACGCTCAATCAGGCGAAGCATCCAGCGCACTTCCGCAACACGGACAAAAGGACCGATATAGACAGCGCTGTCCTCATCTTTTCTGCGCGTCACCACAAGGCGCGGAAATTTTTCATGCGTCACCTTAATAAAAGCGTAACGCTCGTTCATCTTTAAATCAACATTGAAATACGGCTGATAATATTTAATCAGCTTGTTTTCAAGCAGAAGCGCTTCCATTTCAGTTTCCGTGCGAATTGTGGCAATGTCGCGAACAGTCTCCACCAGCTTGCGAAGACGAGGCGAAGCGAAGCTGTTTGCGTGACGAAAATAAGACGAGACACGCTTTTTCAGCGATTTTGCCTTGCCCACGTAGATTATTTTGTCATTTTCGTCATGCATTAAATATACTCCAGGCTTGTCCGGAAACGCATGAACGTGCCGCAGCAAATCTAATCTTTCCAAAAAAATCTCCTTTTCCGTTTGCCTAAAACCGCTTAATGGTATAGGATATAACCGTCAACAAAACAATACGGAGGTATTTTAGCATGAGCCTTGCAATTTACAACGACCTTACACGCAAACGCGAGGAATTTAAGCCCATTGAAAACGGCAAAGTACGCATGTACTGCTGCGGTCCGACTGTGTATGACTTCTTCCACATCGGAAACGCACGCCCGTTCGTATTCTTTGACGCGGCAAGACGATACCTTGAAAGCCTCGGCTACGAAGTTACCTATATACAAAACTTTACCGATATCGATGACAAAATGATCAACCGCGCGAACGAACGCGGCATCACCGTAGCACAACTTGCGGAAGAATTTATTGCAGCATACTACGAAGATGCCGACGCACTCGGCATACAGCGCGCAACATTAAACCCGCGCGCAACTCATGAAATCGATACAATTATAGCAATAATAGAGAAACTTGTCGAAAAAGGACATGCCTATACTATGAACGGCAGTGTTTACTTTGACGTCGCAAGCGACCCTGACTACGGCAAACTTTCCAAACAGAGTATAGACGAGCTCCAGTCAGGTGCGCGCATAGACATCGACGAGAAGAAAAAACAGCCGCTTGACTTTGCGCTCTGGAAAGCAGCAAAGCAAGGCGAACCATACTGGGAAAGCCCGTGGGGCAAAGGAAGACCGGGCTGGCACATAGAATGCAGCGCCATGTCAACCAAATACCTCGGCGAAACGATAGATATTCACGGCGGCGGCAGTGACCTCATTTTCCCGCACCATGAAAACGAAATCGCACAGTCTGAAAGCGCTTCCGGCAAACAGTTTGTCAACTACTGGATGCACAACGCCTACCTGCTCATAGACAAAGAAAAAATGTCAAAATCTCTCGGCAACTTCATGACAGTACGCGACATCAGGAAAAAATACAACCCGCTTGTCCTCCGTTTCTTCCTCCTCAGCGCGCAGTACCGCTCGCCCATTAACTTCACGGCAGAAGCGCTTGAACAGGCAAAAAGCGCACTCGAACGCATCACAAACTGCTCCGGCAACCTCAAATTCGCGCTTGACAACCGCGAAAGCGGCGAAAAAGACAAGACTCTTGCAGAAAAGCTTGCAGAAGCACAGAAGGTTTATACAGATTGCATGGATGACGACTTCAATACAGCAGGCGCAATCGGCGGCATATTTGACGCTGTTTCCGCAATCAACGTACACCTTGCCGAACATCAGGCAATAGACAAAGTAACACTTGCAACAGCGCTTCAATTCTTCGACAAAGCCAACTACGTGTTTGGTTTCTTCCCTGCAACAGACGAAAATGCAGATGACGAAACCGCAGAAATCGAAAAACTGATTGAGCAACGTAACGCAGCCCGTAAAAACAAAGATTGGACAATGTCAGACAAAATCCGCAATGAGCTTGCTGCGCGCGGCATAGTCATCAAAGACACGCCCCAAGGCACCCGCTGGGAAAAGCAGCTGTAAAATTCTTTGACACATTCAAATCTCCCCGAACAGGGGAGATTTTTTTATACGATTTTAGCGAAACCCTTGTTTACTTTTACACATGGTTTTGAACCGAAAGAAGAGCCTTAGAACACAAACATTCACTATTTGCAGCAGTTTGCAAAATTCTGCCGTTTAACGAGTTCACTTTTGGCTGAAAACAAAGTGTGAAAAACACCTCAGCCAAACGCTGAAGTGGGATAAAATTCACGATTAGATTGGATTCTCTATAAATACAACAACAGCGACCCTGATGAGAAGGGTCGCTGTTGTTTGTCAAAGTAATTTAATTACTTCTTTGCTTCGATTACTGCCTGAGCTGCTGCAAGTGCTGCCTGCGGAATCCTGAACGGTGAGCAGGAGACATAATCAAGTCCTATTCTGTGGCAGAATTTGACTGAGTCGGGGTCTCCGCCGTGTTCGCCGCATACGCCGCCGAGAAGCGCCGGATTAACTTTAAGTCCTTTTTCCATTGACATTTCGACAAGCTGCCCCACGCCTTTGATGTCAAGTGTTTCAAACGGGTTGGCAGGGAGTATCTTCTTTTCAACATAGTTCTTGAGGAACTTGCCTTCCGCGTCGTCGCGTGAGTAACCGAAGGTCATCTGCGTAAGGTCGTTTGTGCCGAATGAGAAGAATTCTGTGTGCGGCGCAATTTCGTCAGCTGTGAGCGCTGCGCGCGGAATTTCGATCATTGTACCGAATTTGTATTCTACTTCGATACCTTTTTCTGCCATTACTTCTTTGGCAACGCGTACAAGTTCGTCCTTGACAACTTTAAGTTCGTTGACGTGTCCGATAAGCGGTATCATAACCCACGGCTGTACTTTGTAGCCTTCTTTTTTAAGGTCGCAGCATGCTGAGAAGATTGCGCGTACCTGCATTACATTGATTTCCGGATAGGTCAGTCCGAGACGGCAGCCGCGGAGTCCCATCATCGGGTTTGTTTCTGAAAGTCCTTCGACTATGCGAAGCATATTTTCTTTTTCGCTGCAGTCTTTGCCGAGCGCTTTGAGTGCCGCGACTTCGGCGATGAGGTCCTCTTTGTCCGGAAGGAATTCATGGAGAGGCGGGTCAAGGAGACGAACTGTGAGCGGTTTGTCGCCGAGCGCCTTAAACATTGCGTAGAAGTCTTCGTACTGCATCGGAAGAAGTTTGTCGAGGGCTTCCTGACGTGCTTCGGCTGTACCTGCGATAATCATTTTCTGTACCCACGGAAGTCTTTCAGGGTCCATGAACATGTGTTCCGTGCGGCAGAGTCCTACGCCTTCAGCACCGAATTTATTTGCGTTTGCAATGTCTTTCGGTGTGTCTGCGTTGGCTTCTATTCTGAGCTGTTTGATTTCGTGTACCCAGCTGAAGAAGGTCTCAAAGTCTGAGTCTATGCCTGCTTCTACCATTTCGACTGCGCCTTCCATGACTTCCCCTGTGCCTCCGTCGAGGGAGATGATGTCATTTTTGCGGAAGACTGAGCCGTCTGTTGCTGTGATTGTTTCGTTGTCAAGGTCGATAATAAGGTCTTCACAGCCTGAAACACACGGTTTGCCCATGCCTTTTGCAACGACTGCCGCGTGTGAGGTCGCGCCGCCGCGAAGTGTAAGAACACCCTGTGCTACTGCCATGCCGTGAATGTCATCAGGGCAGGTTTCAACGCGGACGAGAATGACTTTTTCGCCTGCTCCGCCGCGCTGTGCGGCTTCTTCTGTGTCAAATACGATTTTGCCGACTGCAGCGCCCGGTGAGGCGTTGACGCCTTTTGCGATTTTATGCGCGTATTTCATTGCCGCGGGGTTGAAGCATGGGAGAAGTACCTGATAAACCGCATACGGGTCAACAAGCATTACTGCCTGTTCTTTTGTGACAAGTCCTTCATTGTACATATCAACGGCGATTTTGATTGCCGCTTTTGCCGTTCTTTTGCCGTTGCGCGTCTGGAGTATCCAGAGTTTGCCGCGTTCAATGGTGAATTCCATATCCTGAACGTCGTGATAGCCTTTTTCAAGCTGTTTGGCGATGTCTGTATACTGTTTGTAGATGTCCGGCATATCGCCTTCGAGTTCGGCTATTTTCTTCGGTGTGCGGATACCGGCGACAACGTCTTCGCCCTGTGCGTTGACAAGGTATTCTCCGTAGAATTTGTTTTCGCCCGTCGCAGGGTTGCGTGTGAAGGAAACGCCTGTCGCGCAGTCGTTGCCCATATTGCCGAATACCATTGTCTGAACGTTGACTGCAGTACCGTAATTGTGGTCGATTTTGTTCATGTTTCTGTACGCAACTGCGCGCGGTATGTTCCATGAACGGAAAACGGCTTCGATTGCTTCCTGAAGCTGGATATAGGGATCCTGCGGGAATTCTTTGCCGGTTACTTCTTTAATTGTCTGTTTGTAAACAGGGATGAGTGATTTCCAGCCTTCTGCTGAAACTTCTGTATCTGAGGTAACGCCTTCGCGGGCTTTGACTTTTTCGACTTCCGATTCAAAATATTTCTGTCTGTCCATTTCCCACGCGACGGAACCGAACATTGTAAGGAAGCGTCTGTATGAGTCATAGCAGAAACGCGGGTTGTCAGTGAGCTTAATCATAGCTTCAACTGTTTCGTCGTTGAGGCCAAGGTTAAGTATTGTTTCCATCATTCCCGGCATTGAAATTCTTGCGCCTGAACGTACTGAAACGAGAAGCGGATTTGTTTTGTCGCCGAATTTCTTTCCGGCTTTTTCTTCTACTTCTCTGAGTGCTGTGATAACTTCATCCATCAAGCCTTCCGGCATTTTGTTGCCGTGGTTGATGTAGTCCATGCAAACCTCTGTAGTGATTGTCAGTCCCGGTGGAACAGGCAATCCAAGATTCGTCATTTCCGCGAGGTTTGCGCCTTTGCCGCCGAGGAGCGCACGCATATCTGCGTTGCCTTCTCTGAACAGCCATACACGTTTTTCTGCCATGTGATACATCGTCCCTTCTATGGTATAGGATAAAAAGCAAATTTTGGAAAATGTTAGCACAATTATCGCAACAATACAATAGAAATGTATGCCCTTAATGAAATTTTTGTATGTTTACAATACATATGTTACAAAAAGAGGAAAAAGCATTGAAAAGACTAAAGGTATTATGAACGATAGGGGTTTTATAGCGTAAATAAGGGACTAAGGTATACGGAAATACCACCGGCTGTTATAGTATGTTCTC
>JAZRZG010000199.1:0-3977 GCA_045601305.1 Synergistaceae bacterium | reverse complement strand
GCGCCTTCCGTTTAGTGCTTATGATAGTTGGTCTTAGCGCTGTCCTTCTGTCAGTTTAGCGAGCAGCGGCTCAAATTTTACGCCGTACCAGTGCTGTGGGTCATCTTGTGTGTTTTCAATGCATGCAACTGTGAAATCTGCAGCAAGTTTCGCTGCTTTCGCTGCTGTTCTGCCGTTGAGGAAGAGTCCTACAAATGCTGAGGCGTAAACGTCTCCTGTGCCGTGGCAGCCTTTGGAGATTTTTTTGTGTTCGTAGTAGTCTGCTTTGCCGTTTTCGGAAACAACTACGCCTGTTTTGTCTTCTGCATAGCCAACGCCTGTCAGGACTATCGTTTTAGCGCCTTTGGCGTGCAAGGTTTCAAGCAGCTGCGCAATGTATTTTTCGTCATATTTTTCTTTGTATTCAATGCCTGTGAGAAAACATGCTTCAGTTATGTTCGGAAGGCAGAAATCGGCGGTAAAGCAGAGTTGTTTCATTGCTTCAACGTATTTTTCGTCAAACGCAGGGTAAAGTTTTCCGTTGTCTGCCATGGCGGGGTCAACAAAGCTTGTGCCGCTTTGTCTGAGAAGTCTGCTGATTATGTTTTCAACGTATGAAATCTGTTCTGTGCTGCCAAGATAGCCTGTATAGGCTGCGTCAAAGGCTATTTTTTCTTTTGCCCAGTGTTCGGCTATTGCCGGCATATCTTCCGTAAGGTCGCGCACTGTGTAGCCGCTGAAACCTGCCGTATGTGTTGAAAGTACTGCGGAGGGAAGTATTGCGGTTTCCATTCCGCAGGCTGACAATATCGGCAGCGCTACTGTGAGTGAGCATTGTCCGACACATGATATGTCCTGAATTGTAAGTATGCGTTTATAATCCATTTCGGTCACCTCTTGCTACAGTTATTCTACATCCAAATTGCATAAATGGTTAAAAAAAATCCCCCGCAAGGGGGATTTTCTTACGCAAGTTTTTCCGCAGCTTTCGCAAGCTGTTCAGCTTTATCGGTGACTTCCCATTTCGGAAGCGGCGAAAGGTCTGTTCTTCCCATGTGTCCGTAGGCGGCAAGTCTTCTGTACTGCGGTTTTCTGAGTTCCAAATCGCGGATAATCGCTGCCGGACGGAAATCAAAATGCTCGCGTACAAGTTCCGTGATTTTTTCGTCGGCAATTCTGCCTGTGCCGAACGTGTTTACATAGACTGAAACGGGACGCGCAACGCCTATTGCGTATGCAACCTGAAGCTGGCATTTTGCGGCAATTCCGGCTGCTACAACATTTTTTGCTGCGTAGCGTGCCATGTACGCGCCGGAGCGGTCAACTTTTGTCGGGTCTTTGCCGGAAAACGCTCCTCCGCCGTGAGGCACTGCGCCTCCGTAGGTGTCAACGATTATTTTGCGTCCTGTGAGTCCGCAGTCTCCCTGTGGTCCGCCTATGACAAATTTTCCTGTCGGGTTGACAAAAATTGTCGGCTCTTGTTCAACATATTTTTCAGGAATAACAGGCTTGATTACATGCTCAATTATATCGGCGCGTATCTGCTCAAGCGGTGTCATTTCATGGTGCTGTGTGCTGATTACAACTGTATCAACGCGGGTTGCTCTGCCGCTTTCGTATTCGATTGTAACCTGGCTCTTGCCGTCCGGACGAAGATAGTTAAGCGTCCTGTTTTTTCTTACTTCAGCAAGTTTTCTTGAAAGTCTGTGTGCCAGCGAAATGGGCAACGGCATGAGTTCTTCCGTTTCGTCGCAGGCATAGCCGACCATAAATCCCTGGTCTCCCGCGCCTACGCGGTCAAGCTCGTCGCCGTCAAATTCCTGCGCGCTGTTGACTCCCTGTGCAATATCAGGCGACTGTTCATCGATGGCTGTAAGTATTGCGCAGGTTTCTGCGTCAAATCCGTACTTTGCCCTCGTGTAACCAATTTCCCTGATTGTCTTTCTCGCAATTGCAGGTATGTCGACGTAGCATTTTGTTGTAATTTCTCCTGCCACCTGCACAAACCCCGTACTGACAAGAGTTTCGCATGCGACTCTTCCCATCGGATCGTCTGCCAGAATAGCGTCGAGAACTGCGTCGGATATCTGATCTGCGAGTTTGTCCGGATGTCCCTCTGTCACTGATTCTGACGAAATGAGATACCTTTCTTTGCTCATATCAAACACCTCCGTTATATTACAATGCAGAAACAATGTTCTGCAAAGTTTCCGTTAATCGCAGATTGAAGGAAAACTTTTTCTTTTTGATTCCTTCTGATAGCAGCCTGTTTTATCAGAAACAACGCCAAGTCCTGTTACGATGTCGCGCAGGCTGCCGCAGCAGACCGTTCTGCTGCTGACGATTTCAACAAGCTGACCGGCTCCGCACGACGGGCAGCTCCAGTATGCGCGCGTCACTCCGTTTTTTTCCGAAATACTGCTGATTACCTTTATTTCACCGCATCTGTTACAAACTGTAATATACATATTTTCCTCTTTCCGAAACTGACGTTGCTTTTATTTAATCTGAAGTCTCAGGGTTACAGGCCCTTCCGTGTAAATATCATTTGTCGTACGCATTTCAAGCGTACAGGCGGTCTGTCCTTCCACAATCCTTTTTGTTGCCGAGGAAAGTTCTGCCGAGTCAACACTGCCGACGTTGCCTGAAATCGGATCTCTGAGAATACCGTCCTTAACAGCTTTCTGATTGATTGACCGAAGTGCGTTGTATATCTTGGTTTCAACTTCTGTTCGGTTTTCCGTACCGCTGAATTTTATCTTTGTCAGCAGTTCGTTTTTCGAGTAAACCTTTTTGGAACTGTAAACTGAGGCTTCCGTTTTGAGAGGCTCACCGTAAACAGCATTGGACAGCGCCGCAAGCCTGAGGAGATAACGTCCTTTCGCATCTTTCAGCCTGCTGCGGACACGTTCCTCGGAGTCTTTTGTAATTTCAGGTTCGCTGATGGTATCCATATCCTGTCCGAACCGCTGAGCCAGCATTACCCTGCACTGTGTTTTCAGAGCATCCATAAGACCTGAAATTCTGTCTTCTGTCAGCTGTTTTGCGTTTTCTACAACTCCCTGCGCAAGTATTTCACCGGAAAACGCGGCAATACGTCCTTCACGCAGATTTCTGATATTGGATTTCAAGCTGTCTGCTTCACTGCGAAGTGAGTTGACATTTGATTTAAGTCCGGCAAGTTCCTTTGAAAGCTGTTTTTGTTCAGCTGCCGCCTTGTCTCTGGCTTTTTCAAGCTGATCACGGGTTTTCTGGAGTTCCTCAAGTTTTCTGTCTGCCTCGTTCAGTTTTTTTGTTCCGTCGGCAAGCTGCATTTCAACCGTGGTCAGTTTGTCTTTCTTTTCCTGCAGTTCGCCCTGGTTTTGGAAAAGCTGGTACTCCATGGCAGAAAGATCGTCGCGGTTTGTTTTAAGTTCTGCCGTAAGATTGCTGATCTGGTTTTTGACATATTTCATATTAAAAATTGCTATACGCACCGATTCGCTTGCCATCGCGCTCACAAAAAGTGTGGCAAAAGCTATCGCGACCCCTGTAAGCACAGAAATCAGACGCGTTGTATATTTAGGGCGCAGTCTGAAGATGCTGATGCGTTTTTTCCCGAGTTTCATACCTACAATATCGCCGAACCAAGCAACAACGGCACTGACTAAAAGCAGTGTTCCAATAAGACTCCAGTTAAGTTCACCGAAAAGCCCCGTCATCCGTTTCGCTCCTTAAAACCGTTCAGGTACGGCACACATAATGCAACTTAATAATAATATTACATCAAAAAATAGCTTTTGAGAATAAAAAAGCTGCCTTTCGGCAGATTTTTACACAATTTTTATTCAGCGGCAACAGTTTTAATTATTTCAAGCGCTTTTATCAGCTCAGTTTCGGGTATATTCAGTGCAGGAAGCAGTCTAACTTTATCTTTTGCCGTAAGGCACAGAACTCCTTTTTTCATACACTCCGTTACAATCTCAGCCGCAGGTTTTACGGTTGTTAGACCGATCATG
>JAZRZG010000198.1:0-1075 GCA_045601305.1 Synergistaceae bacterium | reverse complement strand
CCGCAAGCTCTTTGACAGTCCTGTGCGCGGCGACGGCACACAGAAGTGGGTGGATTTCACTCATGACTTCTGGCACGTCGATTGCGTCCATGGCGGCAGTCAGAACGCTTTTACCGAGCGTTACCGCAAGTGGTGCAAGCGAAACCGCTACCAATTCAGCATGGAGAAAGCTGCTGAGGTGTACGCTCTGGCGAAGTCTGCTGTTGTGTTGGTGCAGAAGACCTCTGTCACGAAAACGCTCGTTCAAGAAGCTGCTAACCAGCTCACAGCGATCTCACGCAGCGTGGAAACTTACCGCATTGAGATGAACAAACTGGCATCTCAGCTCTCGGAATACCCTGTCGTCATGGAAATGTACGGCGTCGGGGAATCCTTCGGACCGCAGCTCATGGCGGAGATCGGCGATGTGCGCCGCTTTGAGCGAAAGCAATCGCTTGTTGCCTTTGCGGGTATTGACCCTGCGCCGAATGATTCGGGCGACTACTGCTCCCGCAGCAACAAGACCACGAAACGAGGCTCTCCGTATCTGCGCAAGACGCTGTTCAACATCATGACAGTATATCTACAACGTGCTCCGGCAGATGAGCCTGTATTTCAGTTTTTGGACAAAAAGCGAGCTGAGGGGAAGCCGTACTACGTTTACATGACGGCTGCAGCAAATAAGTTTCTACGTCGTTACTACGGCAAGGTGATGGCCTATTTCTCTACGCTGGAGGATCTACCGCCGGTAGATATGGATTCCACAGGCTTGCAGCACGCGGAGTAACCAACTGTAATCTGACCGCTCAGGTCGGCGCTTTCGCGGCGGCCTTTTTGTGTTGCCCTTTTTCTCTATCTACTGCCTGCAAATTTTTCTTTCGTCAAGTCCAATTTGGGACTTGACTTTTTATTTGCAGGCTTTTGTTTTCATGGTGCCTTGTTCCTTTCAAAAGATGCGAAGATGTCTGATGCCAGATTTTAATAAATTTGATTCCTTAAATTATTATGTAGAGTTGGCTCATCTCTTTGGCAGTGTTTATGAAAGGAAGTTTTCTTCTATAAATTTAGCAGCTCCGTCAGAATCATTACTATCAAC
>JAZRZG010000197.1:0-38752 GCA_045601305.1 Synergistaceae bacterium | reverse complement strand
GCTGAAATTCATAAGGAAACGATACTTTACAAAGATTTTCAGACAGCTGTTCGGACGGGAAACAGACGACATCATTCCGGCAGAAATGAAACAGCCGGGAATGGTTCCGATATTTTCAATCTACAAGGACACAGAAAACAGACAGCTTATTCTCCGCTGCGACAGCGTAGAATATGAAGACGAAATTGTCACTGACGAAAACGGCAAAGCCGGTTTCAAACGGAATACGGAATATAGAAAATAACATATGCGGGAGAGCTGACGCTCTCCCGTGTGTTTTATATCGTCAGCGGACCTCGTATAAATCCGTCGATATGCACTTCTGCCTGTGTTATAATACTCTGCGTTGCCGGCAGCTTTACAGCGGCAGGCGGTTCAGTCCTCCCAAACACCTCAAGGTGCAAAGGAGGTGATGTGAATGACGGTAGAAGAATTTATTTCAATTCTGAAAATCTGTCTTTCGTTCCTGATTATCGGGTACACGATAGGTTCACAAATAAAAAAATGACCCGCCGTCCCAAGGTAAGGGTCATTTTTAATCCATAACCGAGGGCTGACCGTCTGTTACTCCGGCAACACTCTTTAATAAAATTATAAGTCTGTTTTTGTTTTTGTCAATACCTGCCATAACAGCTAAATCATTGCGCGGCATATTGCCGTATAAGTATTTCCGTGAGCGGCAAATCGTTTGTTCGGGTATTGAAAAACGAAAATAGCCGAAGATGCAACACTCTCCGACGGTTTATATTCAACTTTATGCGAAGAGATAACCCGTCAGCGACCGACAACAAACTGCCTAATTGAACTCTCCACCAAACTGTTTAACGAAATTTGCTCTGCCATTGCCGCTATCGCAGCCTGCTTGTGCAGTTTAGGAGAAATACGGACATTAAAACTTCCCTAACATCTATCAGCTGTTTCTCCTGATACACAATAATTCCTTTCTCAGGTGCGGTTTATGCAACAAAATCAGTAGATGCTGTTCGTTTACAAATATTACACGAGACCCGCTTTTGTATTCTCATATGCTTCGGTACGAAATTACGCCTCAGCAACGCGGCTGCCCTTGTGTTCTTCCGAAGGAAACCTTCCAAACGCTGACGTTTCTGTTATTGTTCCTTCTTTAATGTGGTAATTGATGCAATATTTATCGCAAAATTTAATGACATCTTCGGCACACTTGTTAAAAAATTCCTTGCAATTGGGATATTCAGTTACCTTTTTATTATAATTCCATCTGCCAAAGATTATTTTATCCACAAATTTGATTTTCCTTAGTATCATATTTAGATTTTGTTCACAAATATTAGGCGTTGGATACGGTTCAATGCTCACCCAGGTTTTACACCCTGCCTCATGCAAAAAACGCAGCGCAGCAATACGCGCCTTCAACGGCGCAGAATTAGGCTCATACGTTTTTCTAAAATTTTCGTCAAGTGAAACTAACGTTATTCCGTATTCGTTATCTTTAGACAGTTTAGACAGGCGCCTTGTCAATATACCCTTAGTTAATACCGTACATTTAATCCCGTTTGTATTTAACATTCTAATAATTCTCAGGCTTAAATCAGCAATTTCGCTATACCCGTACATAAACGGGTCAGTACTGAAACAAAGTTGCACCGACTGTATATCTTTTTTGAGCTTGGGTATTTCAACTCCAAGCAATTCCATCGCGTTTTCAACAACAGCCGGCTCAAGCCACTCTTCATACGTTTTGACCTTACCAAACCTTTTAGCAAGCATAAAAGCGTAACACGGATACTTACACCCGTGCGAACAACCCTGAATATGATTTATTGTGTAATCTCCATATTCAACGCCGGTTTTATAAAGCAGATTTTTCCTTTGTATGAACTTAGTTATTTTCTTCATTTTTCAAAACACATTCTACCATTTTTAATTTTCACGCCCATATCTTGTAGTGCAACCCTAATTTGAGTTCTGTATCCATACGATGGGAATACAGGGTGCAGTTTTAATTCATCTAATGCCTGTTTTATACTGTACTCTCCATATTCACAGTATTTACTATAAATATACTGCGCAATATCCCGTATTTCATAACAATCACTATCAGGATTATTTTTTACTCCGCCTGTAAAGAAATCCAATACTGTTTGTCCTGGATTGCGTACATGTTTTATTGACGATTTACCACCGAACTCCCCCCATGCACTTTCTTTGAATAACTCAAAACCTTCAATATGTTTAGTGACATGGACAAGATTATATAACAGTCCATTTGTTCTATTAAAAAATGGGAAGGAGGCTATATAAGGCGTTTTTCCACTACAATCAACAGATTTTTTCTTAATAATGTCAATTATTAGCTTCTCTAATTCATCTTTAGACAGATGCTCAGAAATAAGTGCGTTTATGTTTCTTTGATATGTTGTCTCATATTTCTTGATTTTGTCGGGCTTTTTCACTTGTGTTAAGCCGCGAACAGAATCTGACCCCATGTGGTTAATGATAATTTCTCCCCATACATTGAAAAATGGAGTAAGCGCGTCCCAGTCAATACTTGCTTGATATGGATCATAAACAAGTAATATATTGTAGTTAGCATATTTCTTTATAGAAAATTCTGAAAATTTTCTTAGCCATATATTGGCATCTTCACAAGAACACTTGAAATTTATTCTTTTTAAATTCAATTCTTGCAATTTCGCTTCCAAATAGTTTTTTCTTTCTTTACTAATATCATTGAAGAAAACTTCTATTTTTTTGTTTGGAGGACATATGACTTCGTTAAGTGTCCTTGCAACTCGAATGGCAGAACCTTCGATTATATCTTTCTTAGTATCCTTATCCTGATAATAATAGCCACTATTAGACATGCAATCAATATAAACAATTCCCTCGCATTTTCCATAGTTTAAAAGCTTGGGTGCCCAACCTTTAACATACCGTTCAATAAGTCCAAACTTTTTAATTGTGTGTGGGCTAGCATATGAAATTATCTCATTATTCTTCTGTGTCATCACCATTCACCTCAATTACACACAACGTATGTAGTGTTAAAACTACCTCACATTACTCTGTAAATATAGCCTTTGCAAAATATTCTACCGCACTGCAAGCATATTTATCTCTTAATTGTTCAGCACGTATTTTTTCTTTTCGGAGTTTTTCTATCTTTTCTACAATCTGCGTTTGTACGTTAACCGGCGGCAGGATAATGTCTGCTGCCAAGTATTCTTGTCCGTTAATATTCGGTTGTCCAGATATTCTTTGGTTACTTGCTATCCACTTTTTAAATGCTGTACTCTTTGTATAATAGAGCATATATTTAGGCATTACTTTGTTTCGGTTTAAGACAAACTTTATTAAATAACCTGCAAATATAGCTTCCCCCATAGTATCATCATACAAGAAAGTTTTACCAACTGTATTGCCTGAACGAGCAATAAGAAAATCGTTTTGCGACAACAAATATTTTTTATCCACATTGGCAACCGTGACAAAATCCCCGCCAAGACTACCATCTTCGTTAATATCGGTAATGCGAATATAACGAACATCGCCTTTACGTTTTATAGCTTTCTCATTTGCTCCATAAAATGGATTTCCAATTATCAGGTCTTTTAGATGACTTATCGGATACTTATTCGATACAATTTTTTCTTTATCCGTCCAAATATCCCAACGAGAGAGTTCACTTAGTCTGTATTCTGTTATCAGACAATTACTACTATCAGATTTATTGATACTTTTAAATCCAACTGTTTCAGTAATATAGTCGTTAATTTTGTTCTCCAAGTCAACAACTATGTTGGCTTGTTTGTTCACTTTTTCAATCAATTTATGGTACTCGTCTAAAATTTTTCGCTGTACACTAATAGGAGGCACTGGAATACCAAAGGTTCCTATGAAGTCAAACCCCGATTCATTTTTTATACCATTAGCCTTAATACCACTAACGATAGCTAGGAATTTCGGAGAACGTAACACCAATACCAAATACTCAGGTATCACTATTTTTGTATTTGGAATGTAAGTTTGATAATGTGTTGAGCATACAAAATCGCCAACATTATTAAAAGCTACAGCCCCTTGGTGAAAGTTGATACTTGAAACCAATAAATCACCTTTGCGGACATGCAATAGGTCCATACCTGTCTTATTTTCAGCACGAAAAACTATTGAGCCAGTTTTAAATATAATTTTTGATACTACTGGCAGAATACCGTCATATTTGTCCTTCTTTATTTTTCTTTTTACAGGAGTAACTAGCTTACTAAGTGGCTGTATCGGATAGTAAGATTTTACATTAGTGCTATTAAGATAGTATTCGACATACCATTTTTCCAAAGAAGCAAATGGAATAATGGATAACAACTGCGTATTAGCCATCTAAAGAAACCTTTTCTGCGCCAAGTATGCGGACGTAGTTGTTTTTGACTTTGTCATACCGATATTTTATCTTTGTCGCTTCCCACAGCTTCTGTTCTGCCGCATATTTGCGATATTCTTCAACAAGCGCCGGAAGCTGGTTGCCTTCTGAAGCAGCGCCCGTTGAGGTTATGCCCGCATCCTCAATTTTTGCAACAGGTATGTCATAATCAAATTTTTGTTTGATAATCGGCTTTGCTTCTTCTTCAATCTGTTTTTCAAGTACAATCTGTAATTTTTCTATTTTTTTGGTTTCTGTTTTGTTTTTTGCTTCTTTCAGTTTTGCTTCAAGTTCGTCTGCTTCCGCTTTGTGCAAGGCACGAATTTCTTTTATGGCTTCAATTTTGCATTTTCTGTACTGTTTTTCTTCGTCTTCAGTAAAGCGTTTCATAAACACAAGGCTCGGTTTGACAGTTGCTCCTGCAGCTATGAATACGTCCTGCGGTATTGAGCATATAAGCAAAAGTTTTGCTCTGCCTTCAAAGTATTCGCGCACAATCTGCAAATTTTTATTGTTCAGTACGCCTTCAGGCAATACCATCCCCATGCGTCCGCCTTTTTTGAGCAGTCGCAGACAGCGTTCCATAAACAAAACTTCTGTAAGTGTCGAGACCTTGCCGAGGTCGTAGAGCGAAAGCAATGGCTGGTTTATGTTGTCTTCAACTTGTTTCAGGGCATTTATATATTTGTTGCCATAGGCGGCAAGGTATTTTCTTTTCTTGGCTTCATCAGTAAATCTGTCTGCTTCTGTAATAAACTGGTCTCGTGCTACGCTCGCACCAAACGGCGGATTTGTGAGTATAACGTCAAATCGTTCTTCAAATATGCCGTTGACGTTTAATAATCCGTCGTGATGATGTACTCCGCCGTGTCCATCGCCGTGCATTATCATGTTCATTTTTGAGGTACGCGCCATACGCGGATTGGCATCTGTACCGAATATGCAGTTAGCAGAAAGCATCGACATACGGCTGCCTTGTCTTGTCGTATCAAGTTCGTTATTTAATGCTGTTTGCATAGCGTCAATTTCTTCAAAAATTTTGATCTGCTGTTCTTCTGTCTTTTTATCGAAGTCTTTGCCTTCAAGTCTTTGACGCTGTATTTCCTTTTCTTCACGAATATCTTTTTCTATTTTTTCTCTGACATATTCAAAGGCTTTTATAAGAAATCCTCCTGAGCCACACGTAGGGTCACATATAGTTTCCCCTTCCTGTGGGTCAAGTATTTCTGTCATAAAATCAACTATCGTACGCGGAGTAAAGTATTGCCCAAGTTCACCTCTGAAAGTAGTGCCGAGAAACTGTTCAAAAGCTATACCCTTTACATCGTCCTGCGTATCTGAAAGGTTGTAGTTTTCAAGTTTTTCAAGTATTTGCGTGAAACTGTTTTCCCTGATTTTAATTTCGTCGTTTGTCTCAAACAGTTCGTCGTCTTTGTAATCTTCTTTGGTGGTATCAAAGAGATTTTGCATATACGGTTGGTCTATGCCTTTTCTTTTCAAACCCGGACGTATGTTTTTTTCGTAGTTTTCGGCTTCGGCTATGTATTCTGTTTTTGTAAATACTCTCTCTCCTTTGTTTTGGCGTTCATAGCGTATTTTCATAAAAAGCAGTTTGCTGATTTCGTCAAAGGCTGCTTCAGGAGAAAGTTTGTCGTTATTTCGAATAATATTGTGGCAGGCTTGGAGAACTTTTGTAAATTCTTCGCGTGTAAACGTTTTGGTCTGATTTTTTATACGTTCAATTCTGTCTGTATCTTCAATGTCTTTTACCGTTGGAATTGCAACAACTTCGTGCAATTTTTCCGGCAAATAATTAGAATCGCACGTAAAATATTTCGTTTCTTTTTCATTGGTCGTTACAAAAAATTCCGCATTTGCCCATGATGCGTAGTTATATCCCTGATAGTAGTCTTCCACATGAATTTTGACGTTTTCCGCTTTACACTCTATAACTATAAACGCAGCTTTACCTTCTTTTTTATCTTTTGCGTTTTTCCAGATAACTATATCCGCAAAGGCTCCGCCGGTGCCTCTGTATGATTTATCAACCTTGAGTTCCTGCGCCATCTGGTCAAGTGAATACCCATAATCGTTCACAAGGGTACAGATATATTTTTGCCTTACCCGTTCCTCAGGCTTGGCAACGAGCCAAATATTTTTTAACGGCGCAAAAATTTTGCCCTTTTCTTCTTGAACTTCAAGTTTTATTGTCGGAGATGTCTTTTTTGCCACAACTAACCCACCCTAATGTAATCGCAATCACGTTTCAATCCAACCGCTGCTATTATACTATATTTATCTTGCGTAAACATAGACACTATCAAAAGTTTTACCGCTCAGTGTCACCATTTCTGTCTGGTGACAATTTGTCACAGTTTCACTACGGAGAAGCACTGTTTTTCCTCTGTTCCGTTCCATCTGTTCTGATTTTTCTGCTTTCAAAAAGCTGTACAGCGTTTTCGACCATCGCAAGCGCTCCTTTTGTCCGGCTGTTTTCGTTCACGGTTATATTAAAGCACATTTTTTTCTTGAAATGTCATTTGTCAAATGACATTTTTTCGTGAACTTGTGATACAGCAACAAAACTAACCGTTGCTTGTTCTATTTAGCAAAGTTATGTTTTCATTTTGCTGATAAATACAGGCTCTCTTTTGTTACGCTGGACAGTTTTGGACTGTTTCTGTCCCTGTATTTTGGAATTATACGCAGACAGACGGACATATATCTGTCCGTCTGCGGCTGTTTTTCTGCAATTTTTGATTTTTCAGGATTTTGTTTCTGTTCGTTTCTTTAGTAACAAATTCAGTTTATGCTCTGCTTTCCTGTTCTATCAGCGCTTTTGCGTGGCTCAGCGCTTCCGATGAGTTTTCGTCTCCTGAAAGCATTCTGGCGATTTCTTTTTCGCGTTCTTCACCTGTCACAGGCAGAATGAGCGTGTCATCACCGTCGCGTCTTACAAGGAAATGCTGATCAGCCATGGCGGCGATTGTAGCCTGGTGTGTAATGAGTATCGTGCGGCAGCGTTTTGAAAGTTCGCGGAGCTTATATCCTGCAAGCAGCGCGCTTTTTCCGCCCAAGCCTGCTTCTACTTCGTCAAATACAAGTGTCCCTGGGAGTTTGTCATCACCCGCGGCAAGCTGCAGCGCTATGAGTATGCGCGACAGTTCGCCTCCAGACGCTGTTTTGCTTACAGGCATTGGCTGCTGGTCGGGAAGGCGCATCATAAAGCAGGCGCTTTCCGCGCCGTTTGATTTAACCTTGTCCAGTTCCGTAATTTCAATTTCAAAATGCGCATAACCCATCGCAAGCTCAGACAGACATTCGTTTACTCTCTGTTCAAGCACTGCCGCGGCTGTTTTGCGAAGTTTTCTGAGGGTCTGAACACTTGCGACAACTTTTTTGCGAAGTTCAGCAGATTCGCTTTCAAGTTTCTGCAGCTCTGCAAGGCTTGTCTGAAGCCACACAACTGCCTGCTGTGCTTCAACCGCGTATTGAAGCAGTTCTTCGCAGTTTCCGGCATGCAGTTTGCGTTTCAGTTTTCTGAGCTGTCCGAGTTTTTCTTCTGCCGTGTCGCGCGCTTCTTCAACGCTTCCTTTGTCAAGCACGGCTTTCATGTCGCGCTCAAAAAGTGCCGTCAGTTTTTGAACGTATGCAAGCAGTTTTTCCGCTGTTTCAAGTTTTTCGCTGCCTTTTTCTTCCGTTGCGCTGAGTCCTCTGCATATTTCTGACGCAAGGTCAAGCATACCGTTTCCGTTTTCTCCGCCGGACAACTTACTGTAAACAGCGTAGAGCGCGTTCAGTCGTCCGCTCTGTTCGTCAAGCTCTTTCAGTTCGCTTTCAAGCTGTTCTTCGCTGTCAGCTGTTAATTTCAGCGAATTTATAATTGCGATTTCTTTTTCAGCGTCCGCAAAACGTTCTGCCTGTTCTTTGCGTCTGTTTTTCAGCTCTACAAGCGCCTTTTCTGTTTCCAACGCTTTTGCAAAAACATTTTCAAGTTCTGATTTCACTTCGGCAAGTTCGCTGCCTCCGCAGGAATCAACAAGTTCAAGCTGACGAAGCGGTTCAAGCAGAGAGAGCTGCGCGTACTGGCTCTGTATAACAATTTCATGCTCCATAAGTTCGGAAAGTCCTGCTACTGTCAGCGGCATTGCTTCAAAGGACAGTGTGCCTCGTCCGTCTTTTGTAAAACGGCGCACTACTTTTCTTTCTTTTTTGTCAGCGTCATTTTTGGAAACGAAACTCACCGACACTTCGGAATAATCTTCCCGCGCGTGAATGTAGTTCACTTGTGCGCGCTTTCCGGAAATAAATTCAAGCGCGCGCACAAGGCTGCTTTTACCCGCGCCGCTTTCGCCTGTTATGACTATAAAATTGCCTCCGAAATGCAGTGAAGCGTCTTTAATGCCTCCTACGCCGTGTACCTGAAGACTGTTAATCAATTTAATTCTTCCCTTCGTCTGCGCCGCTGAAGCCCCAGCTGAATTTGCGCCTCAGCAGATCGAAATAGCTTCTTCCTTCGGGTTCTATTGTATAAATCTTAAATTCAGGCTCAATTTGCGCAACTACGCTGTCACCTTCATAAAGTTCATATCCGCGCTGTCCGTCCTGCGTCAGATACATTTGCGCGCCGTTGCCCTTTACTGTGACGGAAATTCTGTCTGTACCGCTCAGAATGACAGGGCGGGAAAAGAGTGTGTGCGCGCATATAGGCACAACTGCAAGACAGGAAACGTGCGGAGGAATAATAGGCCCTCCTGCCGAAAGAGAATAAGCGGTTGAGCCTGTAGGGGTTGAAAGGATTATGCCGTCAGACAAAAAATTGGACAGCAGTTCTCCGTTCACACCCACTTGCAGTTTGACAACACGCGACAGGATTGTCTTTGATATTACAAGGTCGTTGAGGGCGTGCATACTGTACACAAGTTCGTTGTTTCTGACAACGCAGCCTCTGATTACTTCGCGTTCCGTGACGCTGTATTTTCCGTCAAGGATATTTCTGATGTCTCGTTCAACGGTTGCAGGCTGTCCTGTGGACATAAAGCCGAGTCTTCCGAAATTCACGCCGTAAATCGGAACAGCGCTGCCGAAAAACATTCGCGCGGCGCGAAGAAAGGTACCGTCTCCGCCAAGTACAACGACAAAATCCGCCGTATTCAAAGTTTCGGTTTTTACTCCTCCTGAAAGCAGTCTGCCTTCTTCTTTGGACACAAGAAAATCAACGCCGTTTACCGCGCCCCATTTTACAAGTCTTTCGGCGGTTTCAACCGCTTCCGGCTTGTCCGTATTGAAAATAAGACTGACTGTCCGTGACATTTTAACCTCTCGCGCTTAAAATTTAATGCTTCTCTGTATTTTCGTGTGCCTCTTTTACTATTTCGGCAAAACTGACTGTTTTTGCTTCTGCCGCGCTAACCTTTTTTGCCATGAGCAGCAGAAATTCAATGTTTCCTTCGGGACCTCTTATCGGCGAATAGGTTGCGTCAAGAATTTTCAGCCCTGTTTCGTTTTCCGCGTACTGCGCTATATCGTTCAGTACAGCTTCATGAAGTTTTGCGTCAGTAACTACGCCGTGGCCTATATGTTCACGTCCGACTTCAAACTGCGGCTTTACAAGCGTTACTATGCGCCCATCGGTTTTTATGACGTTTTCAAAGGCGGCAAAAAGATGCCTGAGCGAAATAAATGATGCGTCACACACAAGCAGGTCGAAAAGTTCTCCGCCGCAATCCTCAGCTGTCAGAAAACGCGCGTTTGTGCGCTCCATGACCTTAACACGGTCATCGTTTCTCAATTTCCACGCAAGCTGACCGTAGCCAACGTCAACGGCACAGACAAAAGCTGCGCCGCGTGTCAGCAGAACGTCCGTAAAACCGCCTGTTGAAGCCCCTATGTCGATACAGCGGAGTCCTTCAGGCTGAAGCCTGAAATATTCAACCGCTTTCAGCAGCTTATACGCGCCGCGGCTAACCCATTCCTTTTCAGGCTTGTCAAGCCTGATACTTGCGCCTAAAGGAATCTGACAGGCGGCTTTTGTTACGACCGAGCCGTTGACGCTTACTCTGCCCTGCTCAATGTACTGCTGAGCCGTTGTTCGCGAATCCGCAAAACTATTGTCCGCAAGATATTTGTCAAGGCGCACAAGTTTAGGCTTCATTTATAAGTTTTACGATATTATCCGCTGTCATGCCGCACTCTTCCCACTGCTCCGCAGTGTTGGCATGCGAAATAAATTTATCGGGAACACCGATATTTATTACTTTGCAGGCAATTTTATTTTTTGCAGCCAGCGCCGCAATTTCTTCGCCAACACCGCCGCAAAGCGCAGCGTCCTCGGCTGTCACGGCAACTTTGTGTTTTTTCAGAAGCGCAATAATACTGTCTCTGTCAAGCGGCTTTATAAAACGCAGATCAACGACACAGGCTTCTCTGTCATCTGTTTTCAATTTTTCAGCCGTTTCAAGCATTAACGGCAAGGTGTTGCCTACTGCGAACAAAAGCGCGTCTCCGCCCTCTTTTACAATCTGCGGCTTACCCCATTCGGCAGACGGAAGGTCGCAGAGTGAAGCAGGGACAGCGCCTCTCGGATAGCGTATTGCCATCGGAACTGCTTTTTCAGCCCAGTCTTTAAGCATAATTTTTAGTTCACGTTCGTCTCTCGGCGCCGCTATGGTCATATTCGGCAAGGCTTTAAGCCATGAAACGTCAAGCAGACCGTGGTGCGTTTCTCCGTCGTTGCCTACAAGTCCTGCCCTGTCAAGGCAGAGCAGCACGGGCAGCTTCGGAATGCAGATATCGTGCATAACCTGATCGGAGGCTCTTTGCAGGAAGGTGGAATATATGCACACGGCAGGCTTCATTCCGCCGGCAGCCAGCCCTGCGGCGTAAACAAGCATGTGCTCTTCCGCAATTCCGACATCGGCAAAACGCTTTGGGAATTTTTTCGCAAAATTTGTAAGTTTCGTACCGTCCTGCATAGCGGCAGTCAGGGCGAAAATTTTATCGTCATCTGCGGCAAGTTCTTCAAGACATTCGGCAACTGCAAGGCTCCAACCGCGTTTTCCGCCTTTTGTGGGAGTGAGTGAGGAATTTGCGCCTATGCCGTGGAAATATGCCGGATTTTCTTCCGCCTCTTTGCAGCCCTTGCCTTTTTTTGTCACAACATGGATGACCAGCGATTTGTCGTAACGCTTTGCAAGTTCAAACACCTGAGCAAGTTCCTCTGTGCTGTGACCGTCAAAGGGTCCCCAGTAGCTTATGCCGAACTGTTCAAACACGTTGGCAGGCAAAAGCATCGCTTTGAGTTTGTTCTTCCAGTTTTCAAGCGTCGGTCGGTAATCGCTGTTCTCGCTTCTGCGTTTTATGTAGTTTTTGAATTTTTTATAAGTGTCATTTACCGCAAGGCGCGCAAGGTGGTTCGCCATGCCGCCGACTCGCGGATTTATGGACATTCTGTTGTCGTTCAGGACTATGATAACCTTTGCGCCGTTAGGCTCCACGTTGTTCAGCGCTTCAAAAGAAACACCGTTAAGCAGAGAACCGTCACCGATAACTGCAATAACGTTGTGCTTTTCGCCTTTAAGGTCGCGCGCCTTGGCATACCCCATAGCTGCGGAAACAGAGGTGCTGCTGTGTCCCGTGGTGAAAGCATCGTACGGGCTTTCGTCCATTCGCGGAAAACCGGCTATTCCGCCCTTCTGCCGCAGCGTGTCAAACCGGTCAAGCCTGCCGGTCAGAATTTTGTACGCGTAACTCTGATGACCGACATCAAATATAATTTTGTCCTCTTCGGGATTAAACACTTTAAGCAGCGCAACGTTAAGTTCCACCGCGCCGAGCGAAGAAGCAAGATGCCCTCCGTTTTTGAGCGTCACTTTAAGTATAAGCTCGCGAAGTTCCCTGCATAGCGCGCTGCACTGTTCTCCGTTAAGCGTCTTTAATCCGTTAAAATCTTTTACCTGTTCAAGCAGACTCATAATTTGACCTTATTTTGTCCTTTCAAGCAGAACTATAGGCAGCAGCGCAAGGAAACTCTCCTCTCCGAGCAGTTCGCCTATTGCGTCTCTTGCCGCCTCTGACTCTTCTTTTGCAAATTCTCTCGCTTTTTCAAGCCCGTATGCCGTTACGTAATTTATTTTTCCCTGTTCGCTGTCCTTGCCCGGAGTTTTTCCGAGCTGTTCGGCAGTCGTCGTAACATCTAAAATATCGTCAATAATCTGAAACGCTGCGCCGAGATGTTTCCCGTATTCTTCAAATGCCGCAAGCGTTCTGTCGTCGTCCGTGCCGAGAGAAGCACCGCTCATTAGAGCAGCGCGGATAAGTTCGCCTGTTTTAAGCGCTGCAACCTTGCGCACATAATCAGGCTCACGCTCTGAAAGCGAAGAATTCATGTCAAGCACCTGACCGCCGCATACACCGGAAGGACCAAACGCGTTGGTGAAAATACGGACGGCGTTCAAAAGTTTTTCATGAGACACGCCTGAAGTGTAATTCAACGGGAAAGATACTGCCTGAACCATCAGCGCGTCTCCTGCAAGCACGGCAAGTGTTTCACCGAATTTTGCGTGATTTGAAGGTTTTCCGCGTCTCATGTCATCATTGTCCATACATGGAAGATCGTCATGAATAAGCGACGCTGTGTGAACCATTTCATATCCCAGCGCCATAGGCAGCGCAGATTCTCTGCTGCAGCCGCAGGCAGCGGCAGCCTCTATGCAGAGCACAGGGCGAAGCCGTTTTCCGCCTGCTGTCAGAGAATATTCCATTGACTCAAAAAGTTCGTCAGGCACTGACATTGCTCGTGTTTCTCTTGTTTTTTCGATGAACTCGTCAACACACTTTGCGTCAGCGTCAAATCGTTCCATTACCTTATCAATATCCATAATTATTCCTCTCCGTTTTCTTCGCTTTCGGTCAGCATAGTTACCTTCTGCTGCGCTTCTTCAAGATACAGTTTGCACTCTTTTATAAGCGCAATGCCTTTTTCAAATTCCGCAAGAGCCCCCTCAAGCGTAGTCTCCTGATTTTCGACTTTTTTCAGGATTTCCTCGATTTTTTCAAGATTTTCAGTAAATTTCATCTTTTTTTCTCCCTGCTATTGCAAAATTTTATATTTATGTTAGAATGCTCAAGTTAATGTTGAAAGTTCCAAGGAGGGACCACTCATGTCAAAATACTGCGACTGCTGCGGCAGAGGCCCTGTAACAGGAAATGCCGTCAGCCATTCAAACCGTCATACGAGACGCCGCTGGCTCATCAACATTCAGACTGTCCGCGTTAACGTCGGCGGCGGTGAGACACGCAAGCTCCACATCTGCACCAAATGTTTGAGATCCGGTATAGTCCAGAGAGCCGTTAAATAATAACGGCTCTTTTCTTTTACCGTTATTTTCCGAGCACTTCATCAAGACGCTCCTGAGCTTCTGTCTCGTCAACAAGAATTTCTCTCGCCTTTGAGCCCTCTGCGGCTCCCACTATTCCAAGCTGCTCCATCATGTCTATAAGCCTTGACGCGCGTGAAAAACCAATACGCAGGCGTCTCTGCAGATTGCTTGCAGAGGCAATTCCGCCTGTCAGGACACATTCAACCGCATCTTCAAGCATATCGTCGTCAAATGCGCCGTCCTTTGCGCCTGACGCGTTGCTCTGTTTTTCTACATCTTCCAAAAATTCGGGATCTCCGAACAGATTGTTCATATACTGCAGCCAGTCTTCAAGAATCTCATCTGCAATCCACGGCGACTGAATACGTACAGGCTTCGGATTTTTTGTTGACAGGAAGAGCATATCGCCTTTGCCAAGAAGTTTTTCAGCGCCGACAGAATCAATAATCGTGCGTGAGTCAATGCCTGTCGCGACAGAAAAAGCAACGCGCGCGGGGATATTTGCCTTGATAAGACCCGTAATAACGTTGACAGACGGACGCTGAGTGGCAAGAATAAGATGTATTCCCGCGGCACGCGCCTTCTGCGCAAGACGTACTATGTAATCTTCCACCTCTTTGGAGGCGGTCATCATAAGGTCAGCAAGTTCGTCAACGATAACAACGATATGCGGTTTTCTGTCCATAGGAAGCAGATTAGGTTGTTTGTTGTACGCTTCAAGATTGCGCACTCTTGAGCTTTCAAAATCGGCAAAGCGGCGTTCCATTTCATTGACAGCCCACGCAAGCGTCTGAACGGCCTTTTTGGGGCTAGCGACAGGAGGCGTGAGCAGATGAGGCAGATTGTCATAAACCGCAAATTCAACGCGCTTAGGGTCAACAAGAATAAGGCGCAGTTCGTCAGGTGTGCAGTGTGAGCAGAGACCGACGATACACGCGTTGATAAAGACAGATTTACCGCTGCCGGTTGTACCCGCAACCAGCAGATGAGGCAGAGTTTCCAGACCTACGACAGTGCTTTCGCCGCTTACGGTTACGCCGAACGGCATAGGGAGTTCAGCTTTTGTGCGCTTGTAGGCTTCGTCTTCCATCATCGTGCGCATGGGAATGCCTCTGCGGTGAGGATTGGGAATTTCAATTCCAACATAAGAAGTACCCGGCACAGGCGCTTCTATGCGGATTGACGGTACTGCGAGTGCAAGCGCTATGTCGTTTGAAAGCGTGGCAACCTTAGCAGTGCGAATACCTGAACCAAGTGTAATCCTGAACTGAATAACGGTAGGACCCACAAGAATATCGGCAAGCTCAGCCTGAACGCCGAACTCGTCAAGCGCCTTTATCATCTTTTCGCCGAGCGGCATACAGCGCTCCGGCTTAATTTCGTTGTCGCGAGTTTCTTCTGCTCCGTATATTTCGACAGGCGGCGGGAAAATTCCTTCTTCTGCCGCTTTGTTTACACCAAGGTCAAAATTAGGGTCTTGTACTTCCGCGTTTTCCTGCGGCTCCTTTTTCCTGCGCTGACGTTTCGGCTTTGTGTCGTCCTTAAGCACAAGCACATCTTCAAACGGCTCTTCGATTTCAGCTTCCGCCGTTTTTTCCTCTTTTTTCGGCACGTTTTTCTCTTCGTCAGACTTCTCCTTTCTGCGGAAAAGTTTGGCGAAAAGGAATACAAACGCATTTTTGATATAAGAATTTATCGGCAGACCGTAAAGCAAAAAGACGATATAAAGCACTGCGACACCTGATATAAAGGTACCGAAAGCTCCCAGCGTCATAAAGATTTCACTCGCGGAAAAAAGACCGAATTTCCCTGCCACAAGCCAGCGGATATTGCCTGCGCCGCCTGTGATTTCTTTTATTCCGAGCACAGCTGACGCCACGCAGTAAAGCAGCAGCGTGGCAAGCGTCTGTCTGATTATGTTAGGCACTTCGCGTGAAATAAAATGAACTATGCAGATATAGATAACAAAGCAAAGCGGAATAATCAGCGCACCGCCGGCATATTTAATCAGAAAATCAGAAATCTCACGGCCGAAAGTGCCTGTCCACTCCGTATAAAATGCAGCCGCAGCAAACAGCGACGCAATTAGGACAAGCAGCACGGAAATTTCCTTCGCCGCCTTTTTCAGCATTGTATAATCTTTCTGTTCGCTTTTCTCAGCTTTTTTCATCAAGTTTCTCTTCCTCCAACCGTAATTCCTTTGACAACCATAGACGGCTGACCGTCTGTAACAGGCACACTTTGACCGGATTTGCCGCACACACCGGCATCCATGATAAGATTGTCGCCCAAGGCACAGATATTTTTCAGCACCTCAGGTCCGTTTCCCGTTAAGGTTGCTCCCTTTACCGGATATTTTATTTTACCGCCTTCTATTATATACGCTTCTACAGCATAAAACACAAAATCTCCTGTTGTCGGATTAACTTCTCCGCCGCCCATTTTTTTAACGTAAAGACCGTCGCGCGCAATATCGCACATTTCCTCTGTGCTTTTGTGACTGCCGGAAAGCAAAAAAGTATTGCTCATGCGCGGAATCGGCAGTTTTTTGTAAGACTGCCGCCGTCCGTTGCCTGTCATCGGATAACCGTAAAGCTCTGCTGAAAGTCTGTCCGTGAGATAACCTTTCAGCACGCCGTTTTCGATAAGCACGGTGCGCGAAGCGTCAGTGCCCTCATCGTCAAAGGCATAATAACCGAAAAGTCCTTTTATTGCAGGATCGTCAACCATATTAACGCACTCGGCGGCAACAGTTTTTTCTAACATTCCTTTGAAAACAGAGGCATCTTTTTCCACTATGTCTGCTTCAAGCCCGTGACCGCACGCTTCATGAATAATTGTACCGCCTGCTTCGCCTGCCATGTAAACGTTCATGACTCCGGCAGGGCAATGCTTTGCCTCAAGCATAAGCATTGCGCGTTCAAATGCTGTGTCAGCGATTTCCCGCGCGCTTGTTCCCTGCCAAAATTCATCTGTTCCGAGTGTTGTGAAGCGGCGTTCAGAAGCAGTCTGCAGCATTCCGTTTTTTTCGGCGACAATATTTGTTACAAATGTAGTGTATTTTCGGTTGCAGCCCTTTCTGAGTCCGTCGGGAGCAATTATCAGAATATCTTTGTCCGACTGCGAAAAACTGAAACTTACCTGCTTAACGGCAGAAGAACGATGTCTGAGTTCCTTGTCAATTTCATGCAGAAAATCGACAGGAACACGCTCGTTCATACTGTTTTTTTCAAGCAGTCTCTCTTTGTTTTCCGGAAGACTGAACCGCATGTCTGCCGCGTCAAGAGCCGCTGAAAGCGCTGAAGAAACAGAATTTGCCGAAACTCCGGAGCGGTGCGCGAAAAAGCTTTGGCTGCCTTTAATCACGCGTGCGCCGACCCCCTCTGTCCCTACGGAAGAAAGAGCGGAAATTTTCCCGTCCTCATATTTTGCCGTGTGCGCTGAGGAGGACTGCAGATACAAGTCACAGTACTGCGCGCTTTTTCTGATTTCGTCGATAATGGCATTAAAATTGTCCCGCATTATTCTTCCTCGATTAAATCCGTGCTTATCTGAATACCCTCGGCTCTGTGACCCTCAATGAAACTTTTCAGCGTGTCAATCATGTTTGCCGGTGTAAAAATTGTCACCTGTCCGTTTCTTGCATCGTCTGTCTGCAAAAAACCAAGTCCGTCACAGGCATCAAGATTCCAGCTGATGTAAAAAATATCTGACGGCGGCACAGTCAAATGCACCTTTGCAAGCGGAATTGTCATCTCACTCTGCCCTGATTTTTCAGATGTTCGCTGTAACTTTTGCTGAAAATATGCCTGCCGTTTCCGTCTGCGACAAAATAAAGATACGGTGTGTCTATGTCCTCACATGCCGCAAACCAGCAGTCGGCAGACGGAATATTTATCGGCAGAGGAGGCAGCCCGTCATGCCTGTAAGTATTAAACGGGCTGTCAATATTCAAATCCCCATACGTCAGCTTCGTTTTTTTAATGCCCTTAAATTCTTTCCAGCAGTAGATAACCGTAGCGCAGGACTGCAGTCTCATCGGTATTTTAAGCCGCTTTCTGAAAATCGCCGCAAGCACCGGTCTGTCTTCTTTCACACGCGCCTCTCCCTCAACGACTGATGCAAGAATACCGGTTTCAACAAGCGTCTTTTTGTTCATTTTTTCTTTTGGCAGATTTTTACCGACACGTTCGTACCACAGGGCAGCGGCATTTTTCACAAGCTCCGTTTCAATGCTTTTGTCTGGCGTGAGAAAATATGTCTCAGGCAGCAGAAATACGATACGCGCAACAGTATTCTCAGGCAGAAACGCTCTTATTTCGGCAGGAAAATTTTCCGCCCTTGAAAGTGCCGCTTTAAGTTCTTCTTTCTTAAGCCCATTTTTCTCCGCGTTATCCGAAAGCGTGCGCCCGGGAATCAGCGAAACAGCCAAGTGCTCAGGTTTTGAATTTTTAAGCTGACGCGCAACCGTGAAAACGCTTCCGGGCATAATTTTACAAACCCCAGGCTGCAGAGTTCTGTCCTCTCCGCTGAGCGCAAGCCAAATGCGCATAGGTTTTTCAAAAAGGATTAAATCATTATTTTTCAGCCGGCGTACCAGTGAAGATGTACTTTCTCCTCTGCGTATATTCATGACAACAGTCTTCGCGCCATCTCTGTACAGACGCGGATATTTGGCGGGAATTTCAAAACACAACTCCCAGAGAAACAGCAACGCAAGTATATAAATTAGAAATTCAGTCTTTTTCATTATTTTATCCTTAACAACGTAAATTCCGCAGGCAGCCGCGGCTTACTCCAAATGCGGCGCAGCCTTCACGACTGCACAACTTAATTATAACATTGAATAATTTACAAATAACAAAATTAGATTATAATTTACAACATATTTTTAAGCCGCCATGCAGCTGTGAACGACTGACACCGTTTCCGACGGCAGCCGTATTTTTGGAGGATTCAGCTATGCCAGACAAAAAATTCAAAATTCTTGTAACAGAAAAGGTCGGAGAAACTGGACTTGAACTGCTTCGTCAAGCTCCTGATGTTGACCTTGAAATAAATATGACTCTCACGCATGAACAGCTGCTTGAAAAACTCTCCGAAATCGACGGAATACTCACAAGAAGCGGCACAGCAATGGGACTTGAAGAAATTGAAGCCGCAAAAAAACTGAAAGTAATCGGACGCGCGGGCGTCGGCGTTGACAACATCAATATACAGGAAGCCACGCGGCGCGGAATTATCGTCGTAAACGCACCGACAGGCAATACCCTTGCCGCAACAGAGCTTACAATGGCAAATATGCTCGGCATGATACGCAAAGTGCCGCAGGCACACAATTCACTCCGCAAAGGCGAATGGAAACGCAGCCTTTTTACGGGAGTTCAGCTCAACGGCAAAAAACTGCTCATAATAGGACTTGGCAGAATAGGCTCAAACATAGCCGCACGCTGCCGTGCCTTCGGCATGGACGTTTATGCCTACGACCCCTACATTTCAAGCAGAAAAGCTGAGTCACTGAAAGTTACACTCATCTCAAACCTTGAAGAAGGGCTCTCCATTGCTGACGTAGTCACAATACATACTCCGCTCAACGCCGAAACAAAAAACATGCTCAGCCGCGAAATGCTTGCAAAAATCAAACAGGGCGCGTACCTCATCAACTGCGCGCGCGGAGGCATAGTTGACGAAACCGCTGTAACTGACTCGGTACGTTCAGGACGGCTCGCAGGTTTTGCAACAGACGTTTATGCATGCGAGCCGCTGACACTTGACCATCCGTTCCTTGCAGAAGACATAGCAGACCGCGTTGTAGTAACGCCGCACATCGGCGCAAACACCTACGAGGCACAGCTTGAAGTGTCGCGCATAGCTGCCGAAAACATGCTTGCCGTACTCCGCGGCAAACCGTACCTCTACGCAGTCAATCTGCCATTTATGATACAAAACCTCGAAGACGACCAGAAAAAATATCTCGAACTTTCAGAAAAGATCGGCAAACTCGCGGCAAAACTTGCAGAAGCATACGGAAGCCCCATACACGCCACAGACATTACCTACCGCGGCGACGTATTCGGCGACGACACACCGCTTGGGCTCAACCAGTACCGCCCATACACAATCGCGATGCTCAAGGGGCTGCTTGAAGTCAGCCAAGGAGAAGAAGTCTCCTACATGATAGCCCCGATATTCGCTAAAGACAGAGGACTGGAAATAAGCGAACAGTTCGGCGAACACAAAACCTACAACAACCTTGTTGAAATCATTGTCGAAACAGAAAAAGCCGGCATACGGATAGCAGGTACAATCACAGAAGAAGGCAGGCAGCGCATTGTACGCGTAAACGACAACTGGATAGACTTTGTACCCGAAGGACAGCTCTTGCTGTTCAGAAACCATGACAAACCCGGCGTAATAGGCAAAGTCGGGACAATACTCGGCGAAAACGGCATAAACATTGCAAACTTCGCGCTTGGCAGAAAGAAAAACCCTGACGGCTTTGCCTTCGCTGCAGTCCAGATAGACGGAGAACTCAGCAGCGAATTTATGAGACAATTCAGTTCAATAGATGACATTGTGTGGGTAACGGCAGTTGACCTCAGAGAACAGATATAATCTCTGTCATTTCTGCCTCACTTTGCAATAAGCAGTGAACACCCCGCACTCTGGTTAAACACCGATTACTGCTGAAATACCATGCTTTCAACAAGGCGCTTCAAGAAAATGAATGTATAAACAATCTTATAGGACAGTGCTGACGGCTAAATACCGCCAGCCGTTAGTTACTCGTAAATTTCTATGAGGAAATCTCTTTCCACTGCTTCGCGCAGGGACATTTTGTTCGGCGCGCCGTACCGCCTTTCTTTTTCGTCTTTTATCAGCGTGATTGTGTTTGTGTCACGCTCTGTCAGCGGATAGTTGGCTATTTTACAGACGAGTTCTTTGAGCTGAGCGTTTGGCTGGTCAAGTATTTTGTCAAGCAGACGTTTGCCGCTTCTGTTTTCTTTGTAGATGTACGCTCCGTCAAGAAGATATTTTTCTATTTCTTTCAGGTCTTTTTCGTCTGTCTGCCAGCCGTTGTTTTTAACCGCAAGAAGTTTTTTTGCAAGTTCTTTGTTGAGGTAGTCATGCCACAGAAGTTTCGGGCGTTTGTATTCGTAGGCTACGACTTCGGGGATTGTTTCTCCGTTGTCGAAGGTAAGTTCAGGCTTGTTTTCGGTGAGTTTTGCAAGGCTGTTTTGCAGCCGTTTGAGCTGTCGCAGCGCTTTGTCG
This sequence comes from Synergistaceae bacterium, assembly GCA_045601305.1. Lineage (GTDB taxonomy): Bacteria > Synergistota > Synergistia > Synergistales > Synergistaceae > Equadaptatus. The sequence goes on along the minus strand of JAZRZG010000197.1, from coordinate 17,701 downwards.
CGTTCGAAGTGCCACACCATAGGCGGCTGCTTCGGTATGAAGTAATTTTTCCATATCCAGTAGTTGCTTTCGTCTATTATTATGTCGCTTGCAACTGCATTTTGTCCTGGAATGTAAAGCAGATTTATCCGCCTGAATATTCAAGCGCGTAGAGCAGCGCGCGGACGCTGAATAAGAACGGCATTTTGCAGCCGTTTACGAGCATTGAGACTGTTATGCACTCTTTGCCATCTTGATTTCTTGCTATTTCGGCACGCAGCTGTAATTTGTCAGGCTTAAACATTTTTACGCTCCGTTGACTGTCATGTCAAAAATTTTCTGTAATACAGAACTTACTTCTTCCGCCGTTCTGTTCACTTTTTCAATGCCTTCAAGCATTTTGACCTGACTTAACCCTGCAAGCTCCGCGTCGTTTATGTGCGGCAGGTTCATGTAAACGTTGTAGGCAGCCGATTTCGCGGCTGCTTGCGCGAAGAGTGCCGCAGCACCTGCGTCGCTTATTGCGTTTGGGTTGCCGTATTTTGCCGCGGTCAGCGCAAGTTCTGCCGTTTTGGCACAGGCATCTATCATTTTAAGCGGCACTTCTGTTGACAGGCGTAGTGCACCCTGTATTGCGCTTTTTCTGGCGCGTTTTTCAAGCTCTGTTTCGCGTTTCATTTTTAGCGCCTTAGCGTAAAAGCTGTAAGCATCTATGTCTTCCTGCATAAGTTTTATAAAACGCTGCCGCAGTTCCTTTGTGTCTGCAAGCAACTGCTGCATTACAGGCTCCTGCTCAGCATATTTTTCTTTGCCGGTTGTCAAATTCGCCACCATAGACACCAAAGCGGCAGAAAGCGCGGCGCAGATTGCGGAAGCGCTGCCTCCCCCGGGCGCCGGTGAATTTGACGACAGTTCTTCAAGGAATGTTTTGATTTCGGTATTTTCAAAGTTCATCGCAGAACCTCCTTTTAGTACCACATCGTGGCGTCTCCGAATGAGAAAACTCTGTATTTTTGTTCCATTGCTTCTTTGTAAGCCGCCATAACTGTGTCATAGCCTGCAAATGCCGCAACAAGCATAAGCAGCGTACTTTTCGGAAGATGGAAGTTTGTAATGAGCGCGTCAACTATTTTGTAGTCAAATCCGGGGCGGATGAAAAGATTAGAGTTCATTATTCCCGACTGTACTCTGCCGCGTTCCGGCGATTTTTCGGCAAAGCTTTCAAGCGTTCTCACAACTGTTGTGCCGACTGCGATAACACGCCTGCCTTCAGCTTTTGCGCGGTTGATTTTCTCCGCCGCTTCAGGCGGTAATTCGCAAAGTTCAAAGTGCATTATATGTTCGTCCACGTTGTCTGTTTTCACGGGACGAAATGTACCAAGTCCCACCTGAAGCGTTACAAAGGCATGTTCAACACCCGACGCGTATATTTTTTCGAGCAGTTTATTTGTAAAATGCAGCCCAGCCGTAGGTGAGGCAACAGAATTTTCTTTTTCAAGTTTTGAGTAAACTGTCTGGTACTCCTCATCATCCGCCGTGCTTTGCGTTATGTAATGCGGAAGCGGCGTATGTCCGTTTTTGTGTATAACATCAAGTGCATTGTCATTGTTTGAAAAACTGATATAGCGCAGTCCGTCTTCAAGACGTTCGCCTACTATAACAACAGCCCCCCCGTTTAACGTGACTTTTGTGCCTTCCGGCAATTTTCTTCCGGGCCTTACAAGCGCAGTCCATTTTTTCTGATTTTCAGACACAGGAGAAAGGAAAAATATTTCGACTTTCGCGCCTTCTCCGTTCTTCCTGCCTTCAAGCCGCGCGGGAAGAACTCTTGTGTCGTTCATTACAAGCAGATCGCCCGGCTTGAGGTAATCCGTGATGTCGCGGAAAATTCTGTGTTCAATTTTTGCCGTTACTCTGTTTATCACCATAAGCCGCGCGGAATCACGCGGAGACACCGGATTTTGCGCTATCAGTGTTTCGTCAAGGAGATAATCAAAGGTTGAAGTTTTGTTAAAATCAGGGTTCATCAGTAATGTTCCAATACAAGTCCGGGGAAATAATATTCAAGTATCTGCTGATACGTCCAGCCGTTGTCAGCCATCGCCTTTGCCTGCCACTGCGGAAGCCCTACGCCATGTCCCCAGCCTCTGCCTGTAAAGGTTATTGTGTCAGCTATTTTGTATTCTGCGGTGTAAACGGTATTTTCGCTTGCGGCCATAACCGGTGTTACGTTCTGTACCGTGCTGCTTTGCTGCTGCGGCGCACGTTCCCCCTTTACATTCTGCGCTGCGTCAAGCCGTTTCATTCCAAGAGCGATATAATCATCAATTCTGTCAGGCTCAGCAAGCATTTTCATATATTCGTCAACGGTAAAGAGTCTGTTGTCCGCAAACCAGTCAAGCCTTTTCTGTTTGTCTTCAGGCATGGTGCTGCGGTCAATCACGCGCTTTCTGCCTATGTAATAGACACGACGCGCTGTTGGTACAGCCGGTTTTCTCACCGCTGTCTTCTGCGGCGCGCTTTCACCGAAATTTACAAGTGTACTTTTAAGCCCTGCTGCAGTTCTGAATTTATTGCCGTTTATATTAACTCTGCCGTCAGTTCCGACTATATCCATTGACATTATGCGTCCGCTTTCGTCGCGCCTGATATTTTCAAACGACAAAAGCTGCCCCGCGTTTATCTGCCGTGCGGACAAGACAGTTTCAAGCTCTGCCCGCGACATAGTTTTCTGCCAGAAGCCGTGCGAATTATTAACCAAGTATTTGTCGGGCAGCGCCTTAAGGTACGGCAGGTCTTTCCCGCCCCACACTTCATCGTTTCCCGTCGTACAGCCTCCGCTGTCGGCATGATAAAAAACCGCTGCCGGCTGCCCGTTGTATTTCAGCACAAGCCCCGCTGTTTCCACAACTGCCCTTGTCTGTGCGTCATCAGACGAAAAATCTGCCGGCGCAGTCATACTGCCGTGTCCGGCGTTCAGCTCAAAGGTGCGGGCAAGTACAGCCTGCGCCTTAAGCGCTTCAATATGCCACGACGGACTCATTTCTTTTTTGACGTGGGTGAGAATATATCCTTCAAAGCCTGCATCAAAATTCTGCGCAGACGCGGCTGTGCAAAGGAAAAATATTATTGCAAAGGTTGTAATAACTTTTTTCATTTGAATCGTGAAATGAAATGCAGAATTAAAGAAATCACAATGCTCACAATCAGCATTGTGCCAAACGGCGCAAAAACTGTGACTCTCCTGCCGTGATAGCTGATGTCGCCGGGCAGTTTGCCGAACGGGATTAAAAATTTTCCGGCGAGCATAAGAACAATGCCTGCGGCAATTAAAAGCAGTCCGAAATATATCAGTGTTTTGCCAAGCTGATTCATTATTCTCCGTCTGGCGCAAGCAGCTGCGTCTGCTGATACTGGGCGTAATCTGACGGCACAGGCTTTCCGAGGTATGCCCATGCGCCTTTTGCAGCCTTTCTGCCGCGCGGTGTACGCTCTATAAGACCTTTTTGTATCAAATACGGTTCATATATATCTTCTATTGTCCGCATATCCTCGTTCAAAGCGGCTGCCAGTGTTGACAAGCCGACAGGACCTCCGTCAAACAGTTCCACAACTGCCGTCAGATATTTTCTGTCGCTGTCGTCAAGTCCCTCCGCGTCAACGCCAAGCATATTAAGAGCTTCATTCGCAGTTGCACGGTCTATAACAGTCATGTTTTTTACTTCCGCAACATCGCGGACGCGTCTTAAAAACCGCAGCGCAACGCGCGGTGTGCCGCGTGAACGAAGCCCTACTTCTTCTGCCGCATCGTCGTCTATGCCAATTCCAAGCACAGAAGCGCCGCGTTTTACAATGGCGGTAAGTTCTTCCGGCATATAAAGTTTCAGCTGTTCGCAAATGCCAAACCGCGCTCTGAGCGGTGAGGTGAGAAGACCGAGCCGTGTTGTGGCTCCTATTAGCGTGAAACGCGGCAGTGTAAGTGAAATACTGCGCGCAAGAGGTCCTTTGCCCGTAATTATAGAAAGCGAAAAGTCTTCCATTGCAGGATATAAAATTTCTTCAACATTCGGCGGCATTCTGTGAATTTCGTCTATAAAAAGCACGTCACCGGGCTGAATATTTGAAAGAAGCGCAGCCAAATCCCCTGCACGTTCAAGCGCAGGACCTGTTGTAACACGCAGACTGCCCTTCATTTCCTTGGCAATAATTCCTGCCAACGTTGTTTTTCCCAATCCCGGAGGGCCGTAAAAAAGCACGTGGTCGAGCGGTTCTTCGCGCTGCTGCGCAGCTCTCATAAAGATACTCAGTTTGTCTTTAAGCTCAGTCTGCCCTACAAATTCTTCAAGCGCAAGCGGCCGCAGAGACTGGACATCAAGTTCCTGCTCAGGCTCATAGCGCATTCTTTCCATAAATTTTTCATCGGGTTCGGGGTACATCATTGTCCAAATCCTCCGTTAACGTCTCTGAAGCAGACCGAGCGAACTTCTAAGCAAATCAGATTCAGTCCATTCCCTGTCAGGGTCTGCTGTACCCTTTGAAAGAGCAACCGCGCGCGCAGCTTCACTCTGTGAAAAACCAAGTCCGACAAGCGCGTCAATGACAGAACTGTCAAAGCTGCCGGCGGCAAAGGAAACAGATGTTCCCCCCGCCTGTGGAAATTTCTTCGCAATTTTGTTTTTCAGTTCAAAGCATATACGCTCTGCCCTTTTTGCGCCGAGCCCCGGCGCTGAAAGCAGTTGTGGAGAGGCACTTGTAATCGCCTGAATTATATCGTTGAGATTATTGTGTCTGAGAACGGTTATGGCAAGTTTTCCGCCTACTGTTTTAACCTGCACAAGTTCAAGGAAAAGTTCCTTTTCTGTTTCATCGGCAAAGCCGAACATGCTGACGCCGGCATCGCTTATCTGCATATAAGCAGAGCAGCTGAGTTCTTCTCCGGCAACAGCGTTTGCGATGAGCGCTTTTGAGGCATAAACCTGTATGCCAAAGCCGGAAACGTCAAGTATTATGCTGTCATCAGTAACGGAAAGCACTTTTCCGCGAAGTGAACTTATCATTCTATAACCCTCTCAGAATACTGTTGTCAAAATTTGAAACGGTCATTCCGGCAATGGCTATCGCCAAAGCATCTGCGGCATCGTCAGGCGTCGGGCGTTTCGAAAGCCCGAGAATTTTTGCAACCATGCCCTGCACCTGTATTTTTTCGGCAAGTCCGTAGCCGCATACTGCCATTTTCACGTCAGCAGGTTTAAGTTCATAAGGCTCAAGCCCTAATTCTGACGCATAGAGCAGAATAATTCCGCGCGCTTCCCAAACCATTTCCGCCGTTGTGACATTTCTTCCAAAAAACAATTTTTCAACTGCAAAAACGTTAGGCTTATACTGGTCGAGAATTATATGCAGCTCGTCATAAAGACATTTCAGACGCTGTGTAATCGAAGTTTTCGTCGGTGTTTTGATAACGCCGTAGGTATCGCACACAAGTTTGCTGCCGTACTGCGAAATTACGCCGTAGCCGCATGTGCCAAGCCCCGGGTCAATGCCCAGGGCTCTGCGCGCATTATTCGCTGAATTAGTCAAGTTCGGCAAGAATTTCGTCCGGAATTACAAAGTTGGCATAAACAGCCTGAACGTCATCTTCTTCTTCAAAACGCTCAACAAGTGAAAGCATTTTCTGCGCTTTTTCCTTGTTGTTTATTGTAACTGTGTTTTTCGGAATCATGTTTATTTCCATCGAATCAACGTTGTAGCCTGCGTCTTTGAGCGCCTGTGCGACCTTTGCAAGCATTGTCGGCTCACAGGTCACTTCAAAGCCTTCATCGCCTGCTGACATATCGTCTCCGCCTGCGTCAAGAACTGCCATAAGGAGTTCGTCTTCGTCAATACCTTCGCCTATGACCTGTATAACACCCTTGCGGTCAAAGTTCCACGCAACACAACCCATTTCACCGATCTGACCGCCGCATTTTGTGAAAAGCGAGCGCATGACAGGCGCTGTTCTGTTGCGGTTGTCGGTCATGGCATCTACTATAACGGCAACTCCCTCAGGACCGTAGCCTTCATAGTAAATTTCTTCCATAGGACCGCCAAGTTCCCCTGTACCTCTTTTGATACCGCGTTCAATGTTGTCTGCAGGGACGTTTCCAGCTTTCGCCCTGTCTATGGCAACTTTAAGACGGAAATTTGCGTTGGGGTCACCGCCGCCTTCGCGTGCTGCAGCGATAATGTCTTTGATAAGTTTCTGGAACGCGACTCCTCTTTTTGCGTCCTGTGCTTCTTTACGACGCTTGATACCTGCCCAATGTGAATGTCCTGACATATTTATCACCTCATATTAGAATTTGTTTTCAGCAAGAAAGACAGCCTGTACGTCAGTACAGGTTCGGAGGAAGCGAAGCGCGCTCTACCGACCACGACTTCGCATGTTTCTGGTTGTCTTCAAAGTACCTTTTTCGCAGCATGCGCTCAACTCCGCGTCTTGCGATTTAACTAAAATATTTTACCATAAAGCAGTTATTTTTTTAATATTTTCCAATTGAAGCGACCATAACTGCCTTAATCGAATGCAGACGGTTTTCTGCTTCATCAAAAACTTTTGAGAACGGAGCTTCAAGCACATCTTCCGTTACTTCGCTGCCCTTAACGGCAGGCAGACAGTGAAGGAATATCGTGCTGTTTTTGCCGGTTGCTTTCATAAGTTCCATATTGACCTGATACGGCGTAAGCAGCTTTTTGCGTTCCTCATACTGCGCTTCTTCACCCATTGAAGCCCAGACGTCCGTATATATTGCGTCTGCGTCCTTAACCGCCTCTTTGGGGTCTGCGATAAGTTCTATAATCGCGCCTGTTTTGTCCTCTTCGGCAATTTTTCTGCATTCTTCTATAAGTTCGGGAGCTGTCCAAAGCTCTTTCGGCGCGCAGACAACGAAATGCAGCCCGCATTTTGCGGCACCGATCATAAGCGAATTAGCCATATTGTTACGACCGTCGCCCATAAACACAAGTTTAATGTCTTTCAGTTTTCCAAAATTTTCTTTAATCGTCAGAAAATCCGCAAGTATCTGCGTCGGGTGATATTCGTCCGTCAGACCGTTCCACACGGCAACACCCGAATATTTGGCAAGGTCTTCCACCGTTTTCTGGCTGAAACCGCGAAACTCTATACCGTCAAACATGCGGCCAAGCACGCGCGCGGTGTCTTTAACGTCTTCCTTGTGTCCAAGCTGAATGTCGTTTCTGCCGAGATATTCGGAATGTCCGCCTTCGTCAATCGTGGCAACCGTAAATGCGCAGCGTGTACGCGTCGAAGGTTTTTCAAAAATAAGAGCGATATTTTTTCCGTCAAGGGCATGCCCTCTTTCGCCCGATTTCTTTTTGCGTTTCAGCTCCGCTGCGAGGTCAATGAGGTACTCAATTTCCTGCGGCGTATGGTGCTTCATGGTAAGAAGATGGCGTCCGCGTAGCTGTTCTTTCATTTATTTTTCCTCCTTAAATGCTTTTACAAGCTCTGCAAGTTTATTTTCAAATTCTTCTGTCGTTGCGTTGCAAAAAGTCTTTCCGTGTATAAACATTACAAAACCTGAAGGTGTGCCTGCTATTCCAATGTCAGCATTTGCCGCTTCACGAGGACCGTTTACTTCACAGCCCATAACAGCAACATCTGTGCCGTCAGGCAAATCGTTCGGCAAAAGTCTCTGAACTCTTTCAGACAAGCTCATAACGTCTATTCTGCGTCGTCCGCAGGTCGGACAGCTGACGAGGTTGTAACCGCGCTTGCGTATGCCTGCCGCATTTAATATATAGTACCCTGTTTTAACTTCTTCAACAGGATCGTTTGTAAGACTGACGCGTATTGTATCGCCAATTCCCTGCAACAACATTGCGCCAATTCCCACAGAGCCTTTAACAACGCCTGAAATACCGCCTCCAGCCTCTGTAATTCCTATATGCTGCGGAAAATTCCAGCGTCTGGCAAGAATATTGTTTGCTCTGATATTTTCCTGAACATTGCTTGATTTTGCAGAAATGATAATATTGTCAAAATTGTTGTCAAGCAACAGTCTGATCTGCTCTTCAACAGCAGAAACAAGCGCAAGCGCGCGATCCCCGTTTGCTGCCGCAAGCTGCCCGCTGTTCAACGAACCTCCGTTAGCGCCAATTCTTATGACGGTGCCGTTTGCCTTTGCCGCTTTTACTATCTCAGGCACTGCTGTTGCGCTGTTCATGTTGCCCGGGTTGATTCTCACAGAAGGACAGCCTGAGTCTATTGCTGAAAGGGCAAATTTGTGGTTAAAATGAATATCCGCCATTAAACGCAGTTTTGAACGTTTTACGAGCTCGCGGAAATTTTCGGCAATTTCCATAGACGGAAACGCTGCCCTCGCAAGTTCACAGCCCGCCTCACGCAGGCGCTCTGTTTCTTCAAAACAGGCACCAACGTCTGAAAGCCGCGTTTTGAGCATACTTTCAACTCTGACAGGATTTCCTCCGCCTATTTTAAGTCCGTTAATATCAACAACTTTTGTACTCATGAGCATACCCCGAAATTATTTTATCAGTCTTATTATATCAAGTCCTGTTACATATACGACAAGCAAAAGCAGAAGTATGAAACCCGCATAGTGCACCGCAGCTTCAAAACGCGGCGACACTTTTCTGCCTGTAAGCATTTCAGCAAGCGTAAACACTATTCGTCCGCCGTCCAGCGCAGGAAAAGGCAGTAAATTCACAAGTCCAAGATTAAGGTTTATAACACCAAGAAACATAAGGAACGTCCAAAAACCCTGTTTGGCTGCCTCTCCCGACATAACAGCTATTCCAAGGGGACCTGATATATCATCCTTTGACTTTCCTAAAATTATCCTGCCGATTGACCTTACGATGTCACAACTCAGCACAAACGAATATTTCAGCGCCTCACGCATTGACTGCAAAAGAGAAAAACGAATTTTCTTCGGCTGAATACCAAGCAGACGCACTCCGTGTTCTTTGTTGTACGGAATCAGCGTGTTGATTTTGCAAAGTTCAGTATTCCGCAGATAAACAAGTTCAACCTCGTCTTTTTTTGCGGTACGCAGAGTTTTGCTTATATCTGCCCATTTTTTAATTTCAATACCGTTAATACTTTTAACAATGTCACCGCTGCGAAGCTGAATTTCTGCAGCAGGCGTATTTAACATAACATTTCCGACAGTCGCTGACTGAACGTCAAAAGTGCCGTTGGCAAAAAGATATCCGCTGAAAAGCAGCCAGGCAAGCATAAGGTTGACAAAAATACCTCCGGCAAGTATCAGCAGCCTTTCCCACGGTTTTTTCGCATACAGCGCTCGTTCACGCGGAATTTCCGTGCTGCAGTCATTTACCTCATCTTCACCTTCAAGTTTTACATACCCTCCGACAGGAAGAGCTCTCACAGAATATTTTGTTTCTCCGCGCTGCTTTGAAACAAGCAGAAAACCCATGCCGAATGAAAATTCATGCACGTAAACGTTTCTCCATTTCGCGGCAAGGAAATGCCCGCCTTCATGCGAAATCACGCATATACCTATCACAAACATAAAAGCTAAAAATGTTACAATCATAATCTGCCTCTTTTTACGCAGCAGTCCGCCGCGAGTCTTTCCCCTTCAGCCACAAGTTCAATGGCATCTTCAAGAGTGTCCGGCTTTTTGCCGTTCCACACAGATAACGTTTCCTCAACAACCTCAGCAATTTCAGTAAAAGCAATTTTACCTGCAAGAAAACTGTCAACAGCAGTCTGATCTGCCCCAACAAGCAACGCAGGGTAAGCCCCGCCTTTTCTGCCTGCCTCACTGGCAATACGAAAACAGGGGAAACGCTTCGTATCTATTTCTTCAAAGTTAAGTTTAAGCCCTGCAGGATTAAGCGGTTCAATGCTGCGTTCAATCAGCGGCAGTTTTTCAGGCCACGCTATTGCAGAAGCAGACGGCAGCCGCATGTCAGGCGCTGACAGCAGTAATTTCGTAGTACCGTCAACAAACTGAACAAGTCCGTGTATCTGTGACACAGTATGCACAAGAGCGCTGACTTTATCCTGCTTTACACCGAAAAGCTGCGCCGCTTCAATACATTCAATACCTTTGTTCATCAAGGTCGCACTGTCTATTGTTATTTTTGCGCCCATATTCCATGTAGGATGTTTCAGCGCGTCTTCCGGCTTTACACTTTTCATCATTTCTCTGTTGTAATTGCGGAAAGGACCTCCCGATGCAGTCAGCCACAGCTTTTCAATTTCACTTTTAGGTGTGCCTTCCATACACTGCCATACTGCGCTGTGTTCGCTGTCTATCGGCCGTATCTGATTTTCGTACTGAACAAGCGGCATAACCCATGGACCGGCAACTACAATGCTTTCCTTATTCGCAAGCGAAACTTTTTTCCCTGCTTTCAGCGCGCATTGCAGCGCGGAAATTGCCGCAGTACCTGATGAAGCAAACACCAACTGGTCAATATCGGAGCTGCAGGCAATTTCAGAAAGCGCGGAAACGCCGGACATACAGATAAATTCAGTATCAGAAAACGGCGTTGAAGGATTGCTGAGACACAGAATTTTTGACGAAAATTTACGTCCGAGTTCTTTTAGTTTTTTCTCGTTGGAGTTTGCGGCAAGCGCGACTACGTTAAAACGCTCAGGAAAACGCGCGCATATATCCAACACTGAAGCCCCTACGCTTCCGGTTGCTCCTATAACCGCTATATTCTGTCTTTTAATATCCGTTGTCATAGTACAAACAGTCCGAAAATAATGTAGGCAACGACAGCATTAACAAGTATGCTGTCAAAACGGTCAAGCATACCGCCGTGCCCCGGAATAATGTTTCCTGAATCTTTAACGTCAGCTTCACGTTTAAGAACAGACTCTGCAAGATCGCCGATTTGTCCGAGAATACCGCAGAAAAAGCCCAATGTAAGCGTATGAAGCAGCGGAAGCCTGAAAATTACAGCACCGATAAGCGCGCAAAGCAGACATGCCGCGGCACCGCCGAATGAGCCTTCCCATGTTTTTTTTGGGCTTACGTTCTCGCATAGCTTATGCTTTCCAAAACGCCTGCCGGTAAAATACGCAAAAACATCGCATGACCATGTGCAGAAGAACAATATGACAAGAAGCTCACGTCCTAATGTCAAATCGCGCAGCAGTGCAAGATAGCACCAAGGCAGAATAATATAGGCAACACCGCCGATAAAGTTGCCTATACTGCGAAGCGCCATACTTTTACCGGTACGTTGTCTGTCCCACACTTCTTCAAAAAGTATCAGAATAACGAAAACTGAGGCAAAAACAAGCAGCCACCCTGTTTCCTGCTTCACAAGAACAGCATAAAGCGTAACTGCAGCAAGCAGAAACATCAGCACTGGAGAATATTTATGGTCAGCAGAGGTCAGTTTGTAAAATTCCCAAAGAGAAAGCAGCGCAGCAAACGCGCAAAGCGCTGACCAGAGCGGATTGCCGAGCCATATACCGCTGAGAATGGCAGCAACGACAAAAATACTGCCGAATATTCTGAGCGGCAAATCAGAATTTTTACCCTCCATAACGTCTGCTCCTTCCGTAATAGTCATCTATTGCCTTTTTCAGCTCTTCTTTTCCGAAATCAGGCCATAATGTATCCGTGAAATAATATTCGCTGTACGCGCCTTCCCACAGCCAAAAATTACTCATACGCATTTCACCGCTTGTCCGTATCAGCAAATCAGGGTCAGGCAAATCAGGCAGATACATCTCACGGCTTAAGTCATCTTCCGTTATCTGCTCTGCACCGGATTTCAAAAGTCTGTTCACGGCATCAGTAATTTCTCTGCGCCCGCCGTAATTCAAACAGACAATCATCTGAATTGTGTCATTGGCTGCCGTTTTTTCTTCCATATTGCGCAAAACAGAGATAATTTCCAACGGCAGTTCAGAAATGGCACCCGCAAAACGCACGCGCGCATTTTCTTTAATCAGCTCGCGCAGCTTAAGTCTTGCATACAGCTTAAACAGTCCCATAAGTCCAGAAACTTCGTCATTGCTTCTGTTCCAGTTTTCGGTAGAAAAAGCATATACTGAAAGATATTTAATACCAAAATCCTTGGCAGCGCGAAGCGTATTTTCGAGTGCTTTCACACCAGCATGATGTCCCATTAACGTTGGAAGCCCGCGATTTTTTGCCCAGCGCCGGTTTCCGTCCATAACAATGCCGATATGTTCAAGTTTTTTTTCTTCCATAGCCTTAACCAAAAATTGTATTGCTTATTTTTCCGTTTTCCTTGACATAATCCCACTGCTTTTTGACTTCCTGAATATCAATCCAAGTAAGATGTTTTGGTCCGCCCTCTTTTGAAGTATTGTTGCGAAGCAGATAACTCGGATGGAACATCGGCATTACTGCCGCTCCGTGCCATTCAAACCATCTGCCGCGAAGCTTAGTAATTCCTTCTGTTGTCTTAAGTATCCAGCGCAGCGGAGTGTTGCCGAGAAGAACAATCAGTGCGGGATTCATAATCATTATCTGGGTCTGTAAATGCGCGTCACAGCAAAGCATTTCTTCAGGTGCGGGCACTCTGTTTTCCGGCGGACGGCACTTGACAATGTTTGTAATATAAACATCTTTTCTGTCTATGCCAGCCGCCGTTAGAATCTGCGTAAGAAGCTGTCCTGCGCGACCGACAAACGGAAGTCCCTGCGCGTCTTCATCAGCACCGGGGCCTTCTCCTATAAACAACAGTTTGCTTTTGTGGTTACCGTCGCCAAACACGACTTTGCTGCGTGCAGCGACAAGCGGACAGGCTGTGCAAAGCAACGTATTCCTTTTTGTCTCTTCCCACAAAATATCTGCTGCCTTTTCTCTTTCAGCATCAGTCAATCCGAACAGTTTTTCGCTCACAGCAATACCTCCGTTACGGTAACATTAATTTTTTTAATATCAAGCCCGGTAAAATAACGTGTACTGACAGCTGTTTTTTTCTTAACACTGTGTGCTACTTCAAGCAGATTTCTGCTGCCTGAAAGAGCCGCTATGTCTATTTCAACCGTGAGTCCGTCATCGTCAGGGTTTATCCTGATTTCCTTTATCTCTGCCACCTGCTCAGTTCTCAAAGCGATAAAATTGACAAGCTGTTTTATTGCCTCAGGCTCTATGTGCATTTCGCCGTAAAAACTGAACGGCGGGCGCACGATTGTTTTTTCTGCCTCATTGTCTTCTCTGCCTCCCCAGAAAACCTTGAGCTGCCCAACAAGTTTTCCGGCAAAATTTTTGCGAACCAGCGCATGAGAAACAGGAATAACGTGCTGACCTTTGCCGTAACGCTCCTTACGCGCTCTTACCATCTCGTCGCGCGTGGCAACGTCTTCTATATGCACCGTTCTGACCGGAGGCTTCATGCCAAGTCTGCCGAGTATTTTATTTGCCATACCATCTGATGTCGCAATTACCATAACACTGCATGAACCGGCATTTTTGAAATATTCGATAACAGCCTCTCTGTGACTGTCAAAATCAAAAATCGCGCGGCGTATGGCACTGACCTTGTTCGACTCAGATTTCGCGCTTTTGCCGCAAACTATACTGCCCTTGTGAATAACCAGTCCGTCGTCGATAATGTAGTCGGCGTTAAAAAGCGTCGCCACATACTGAGCGCGCTGACTTTTCCCTGTCCCCGCGGCTCCGCTGAAAACATACGTTTCTATATTGTCAAAAATTATTTTATCTTCTGCCGTCATTGAACTCTATTCTTCTACAAGACTTATTTTTGCTCCAAGCGCATTCATCTTGCCGACGATATCATCATATCCGCGCCATATATGTTCAAGATTGCCAACCTTTGTAATGCCTTCCGCAGCCAGCCCCAGCAATATCATTGCCGCACCGGCGCGAAGGTCAGTCGCGTAAACCTCAGCGCCTTTTATCGAAGATACGCCTTCTATGAACGCAGTATTTTCCTGAACAGATATTTTTGTACCCATTTTGTTAAATTCGGAAACATGCCTGAGGCGTGACTCAAAAATTCCCTCGTGAATTACACCGGTACCTTCGGCAAGCGCCAGCAGCGCCATAAACTGCGGCTGCGCATCTGTCGGAAAACCCGGGTGAGGCATTGTTTTGATTGTGACAGAGTTGAGATGTCCGGCATATTCTGCTGTAATACTGTCCGGTAACAGTGTAAGCTTTGCCCCGATTTCTTCAAGTTTCTGCAAAGATGACGCAAGAAGTTGCGGCTCAATACCATCAACAGTGACCTTACCTTTGCTGATAACAGCGCCTGCAAGGTAGGTGACCGCTTCTATTCTGTCAGGAACGACAGAAGCCTTTGATGATTTCAAAAAACTCTGTCCCATAATGCGTATTGTCGAAGTCCCGTCACCAAAAACAGGCACCCCCATACCACGCATAACATCTGCAAGATTGACTATCTCAGGCTCACAGGCAGCGTTTTCAATCATTGTTGACCCGTCTGCAAGCGCGGCTGCCATCATAATATTTTCGGTAGCACCGACTGACGGGAAATCAAAAATAATATTAGCTCCCTTCAGTCTGCCTTTCGTTTCAGCATAAACAGAACCGTCTTTCAGGCTTATTGAAGCTCCCATTGCTTTCAGCGCTTTAAGATGAAAATCTATAGGACGGCTGCCAATAGCGCAGCCGCCCGGAAGAGGAAGCATTACCCTTCCGCAGCGCGCTGCGAGAGGTCCGAGCACCAAGGAAGATGCTCTCATTTTTCTCACCTGCTCAACAGGAGTATTCCAATCCAATTCTTCAGGAACATCTATTGTCATTCTTCCGTTCGCGAAACTCACAGTTGCGCCGAGTTTTTCCAGAAGTTCCTTCATAGTGCGAACATCCTGCAGATCAGGAACATTGTCAAGCTCAAGGCTTTGACCTTTCAGAAGAATTGCAGCAGCCATAACAGGGAGCGCCGCATTTTTTGCACCCTGCACTTTAACAGTTCCGTTAAGAGGGGTTTTTCCCTCTATCAGCATTTTCTGCAAATTCTTCACCTCGTTTCAGCATTTAGCTGTCAGCTAAATGAATTAAAACAATATTCAAAATTTTTAGCTAAAAGCTAACGGCTACAAGTTTTTATCAAAATACTCTTTCAGCGACTGAGCGATTTTCTTTGATGCCGTACCGTCGCCGAACGGCTGCGCGTCGCATTTCTTTTTAATTTCTTCTGCAAATGCCTCATCCTCCATAAGGCGCAGTGAATTGGACAATATTTTATCCTTGTCCACCCCGACAAGTATCCCGCTTCCATGTTCAACTGCTTCCGGACGTTCCGTAACGTCGCGGAGTATCAGCAGCGGTTTTCTGATTGCAGAGGCTTCCTCCTGCACGCCGCCGCTGTCACTGAGTATGAATTTTGCGGCGTTCATTGTCCATACAAAATCAGGATAATCAAGCGGATCACAGAGTATGACATTCTTTCTGTTTTCAAGATGTTTTCTGATTATTTCTCTGACCGCCGGATTTTTGTGCATAGGTATTACCATCCAAAGTTCCGGATGTCTGTCAAGAAGTTCCGTAAGCGCGGTGCATATCTGTTCAAGAGGCTGTCCCCAAGACTCTCTGCGATGTGCGGTTACAAGCACAAACGGCGCGCTGTCCGGAAGGGCAGAAAATATTTCAGGCTTCCGTGTATGTTCAACAGTATAGTAAAGCGCGTCTATAACCGTGTTGCCGGTTACGGATATTTCTGCCTTGCATTTTTCATCTTCAAGATTTTGTTTTGCTGATTCTGTGGGTGCAAACGCCCAAGTTACAAGTCTGTCGCAAAGCACGCGGTTCATTTCTTCAGGAAAAGGAAGATACATATTATTGCTGCGCAATCCTGCTTCAACGTGTCCGATTTTTATTTTCCTGTAAAACGACGCAAGCGCGGCGGCAAATGTAGTTGTTGTATCTCCGTGTACAAGAATCGCGTCAGGCTTCGTTTTGTCAAGATATTCACCCGCACCAGTCAAAACTGACGAGGTAATGTAGTCAAGCGACTGCGCCTGTTTCATTATGTGAAGATTTATGTCTGCCGTAAGGTTAAAATAGCCGAGAGCCTGATCTAACATATCAGAATGCTGCCCTGTAGCAAGAATTTCAACGTCAAAATTTTCAACTTCGCGCAATGCCATAACAACCGGCGCCATTTTTATGGCTTCCGGGCGAGTTCCGAACACACAGACTATTTTTCTGCGTTTTGTCATTCAAAAGACCTCCGTTTCAGTCATTGACCTTATTTTTTCTAAAACAAACTTATCCCAAGCATTCTGTATCCTGCAGCAACCAGCGCAAAATGAACAGCAGCAAGCACCGCAAGCGCGGAAAATTTAGAAAGTCCGGCATCCTGCAGCCGATGGTGAGCGTGCGTTCTATCCGGCAAAAACGGTGAATGTCCTGACAAAATTCTGCGTATCATAACGTTCAGAGTGTCAATCACAGGAGACGCGCCTATCAAAAGCAGGCAAACGCAGCAATTTACCGGTGATTTGCCGAAGAAATCGGGGAAAAAACTCCACGCTATATGCGAAGCGCACATAAAACCAAGCAACGTACTTCCTCCGTCTCCGAGAAACGTCCTCGGAAACGGAAAATTCCACAACAGGACACCGAAAATCAGCATTGACAACGGCAGCCACACTGCATTTCCGCCGGCAAAAAATGCCGCAAGCGCTGTAATAAAAGACAACGTAAGACACAATCCGTCCATACCGTCAACTAAATTGTAGGCATTTGTCATACCCGTAATCCAAAAAATAAAAAGACATCTTTGCCAAAGCGGCAACGGCAGCGCTTTTGCCACACAAGCAGCCGCAAAAAGCTGAAAACACAACCTCAAAAGCGGCGGCAGCGGATGCATATCGTCCATATAGCCGATAATGAAAATGAGGGACGCGCCAGTTGCTATAAACGGCACTTCAACACCCATGTTGCCGTCAAAAAGAGCCCAGAGAATATAACCGCTCCACAACACAATACCGGCGCCGCGGGGCATAATGCCGGCATGTTTTTTTCTTCCTCCGGGGACATCTACAAGCCTGAATTTTTTGGCAAGACCAATCGAAACATAAGTGCCGAGAAGTCCCCAGAGAAACGTTATAAGCGGGAATACTGCAACAGAATCCAAAATTTTAACTACTTAGTACCAAAGAGACGGTCGCCTGCATCTCCAAGTCCGGGTACTATATAGCCATGGTCATTAAGGTGTGAGTCAAGCGCCGCGATATAAATATCAACATCAGGGTGCACTTCATGGAATTTTTGGACACCTTCAGGCGCGCCGATAAGGCATACAAGCGAAATTCTCTTGCCGCCGCGCGCTTTGATTGCGGCAACAGCATCTGCTGAAGATCCGCCTGTCGCAAGCATGGGATCAACGACAAAAATGTCGCGTCCGGCAATATCGTTAGGGAGTTTACAATAATATTCGACAGGTTTAAGTGTTTTGGGATCCCTGTAAAGACCTATATGACCGACCTTTGCATTCGGAATAACCTTAAGGATTCCGTCTACCATGCCAAGTCCAGCGCGAAGAATGGGAATAATCGCAAGTTTTTTGCCTGAAAGCGTGAACACCTTTGTTCTTGCCACCGGCGTCTCAATCTCTACTTCTTCAAGCGGCAGATTACGAGTAATATCGTAAACCATAAGCCCTGCGATTTCTTGAACAAGGTCTCTGAAATCTTTTGACGGCGTATTTTTGTTTCTCAAAATACCCACCTTATGACTGATAA
>JAZRZG010000196.1:0-1561 GCA_045601305.1 Synergistaceae bacterium | reverse complement strand
AATAGAAGGCAAATACAAAGTGAGATTTTTCACAGAACAGGCAAACGGCGACAAACAGACAGACTATACTTCGGAGTTGAGCGAAGAATATGAAATAACGGCAGAAAAACCGAAATCGTCAGGCAGCGGCGGCTGCAACGCAGGCTTTGGCGCGCTTGCGCTGCTTGCCCTTGCGGGACTGGTGTGGCGTAAACGCAGTTAAGAATGAATACACTTTGAAAAAGCAATATTATAACAGTATAATTTTTTGAAGGAGCATAAAATAATGGCAAAATTCAGAAGAAAAACAGCGGCAATCCTAATGCTCACAGCATTCATCTTCGCAGCGGCAATGCCGGCAATGGCAGGCGGCTTTGTGAAAATAACAGACATAGAGGGCGGCAACGGCGGGAATGCGTTGGGCAATGCCTCAACCATCTATTTCGGCAATTACTGGCAGAGCGCGGCATCAGGCTACACACCGACAGGAAGCTTAGACGAACCCGAAGCCTTCAACAAAAATCACTACAACAAAGAGGGCATAAAATGGCGTGTGCTGTCCAATGCTGACGGCAAAACCTTACTGTTGTCCGACCAAGGACTGTACACAGACCAGTTCAACAGCGATGAGTCAATGGGTAACGTATGGAGAGATTCAAAAATCCGCACAACAATGAACAACACAACCGCCACGACCTTCAAATCAGACGGAACAGTAAACGTATGGGGCGGATTTGCCGGAGACGCGTTCAGCGCGGCTGAACTTGCCGCGATAGCTGAAACTAAGCACACGGCAGGAGGAACAGAAACAGGACACAATATAGAATCTACGGACAAACTTTTCCTCCTGAGCGTAGAAGAAGCAAACACGAAAGCCTACGGCTTTGAAAACACGGAGATGGAGGAGCCAAGTGCCACAAGAAAATTTCCTGCGGCAGAAATGGCGCAGCATGCAACGATGTACGGCAACTATGAAGCTGCTTTCGTTGAAGAAGGCAGTTGCTGCTGGCGGCTTCGCTCCCCCGGCACTTATGACGAAGAAGGTTACCGGGCATACGGTGTTGCCTATGATGGCAGTATTGCTGACGATACCCCTCTTGACTATGGCTTTCTCATCGCGCTCTCTGCGTTCAATCTGAACCAGGAAACAGTTCTGCTTTTGTCCGCTGCGACAGGCGGCAAAAGCGCTGTCAAACTCGGAGACGGCTTTGCATTGGAAGACTATGACGGCGCGAACGGCTGGAAACTGACGCTGAAAGACACAGATATACCGACGCCGAAGATAGCAGACGTTGAAACCAAAGACAATAAACTGTTGGTAACGTACAGCGGAGTACAAACCGGCAAAAATATGTACCTCTCCGCGCTGCTCTACAACGAAACGGGCGAACTGATTAACTACGCGAAAGCTGCGGACAAAAGTGAAGGCACAGCCGAAATATCGCTGGACGGAATAGAAGGCAAATACAAAGTGAGATTTTTCACAGAACAGGCAAACGGCGACAAACAGACAGACTATACTTCGGAGTTGAGCGAAGAATATGAAATAACGGCAGAAAAACCGAAATCGTCAGGCAGCGGC
>JAZRZG010000195.1:0-2465 GCA_045601305.1 Synergistaceae bacterium | reverse complement strand
CGGCCTGCCCGTAACGTGTTGTATGATTTTAACGACCCGCACCGCAGAATGAGCCGAGAGTATCATCGCCACGGAAATATGCAGGAAGACACTAGCGCTGTTTCAAGAACTGGTTTCAATGTTGTTTCTGACTGGGTATGGAGGTTAGACAGCAAAAGGCTGCGCGAACTTACGCCCGACCAGAGGAGCTTCACGGCGAATTTTAACTACACCACGGCAGGTACAAGCGACAGAGCGGGTGCTTCAAAAGTCCACGCCGGCGAGACCAAGACGTTCAGTCAGAAGGTTATCCTTCCGCTTTCTCCGACGCTTGTCGCGCAAAATCCGAAAGCAAACGTTTTCAACGGTTCGGGAGAGAAAGATTACATGACAGTCTCAACCGACAGCAAGGCAAAGACGGACGGAGTTGCTGTGCAGGTATTCTCAAGCGACGAGTGGACTGTAACGAGCAATCAGAGCTGGTGCAGACCGCAGGTGCCTCAGGGAGAATGGCAACCGGCGGATGTCAAACTCCTGAATCTGTCGATTGATGCAAACGACAGCACAATGCAGCGTGTTGCCGAAGTGACTTTTGCGTCAAAACGCGAACAGAAAAAGTGTCTCGTCAAGGTCATTCAGTCCGCGGGCAGATAACGCTGTCATATTACAGTGAAACCGGACTGCAAGATTAAACGGTAAGAACAGCGAAACGGCTTGGGAAATAAAAATCCCAAGCCGTTTTTTGATGAAGCAAGCGCGAAAATCGGCAAATGGATAGAAATAGGTACAAAGGTACAAAGAGCGGTACAAAGAGCGCATTGCGACAAAGAGAAACAGTATTGACACAGACAGAAAAAATGTGTACAATCTCATTGTTGCAGTATAAACGGAGTACGGTTTGACCGTATGGTTGCAGTATCCGCCTCTTACGAGGTTTCGAGCCCGTGAGCCGAAATAACCAAGGATCCGAGGATTATAAGGGGGCTGGTAACTCAGTCCTCTTAATTTTTATCTGTGCAGTTTTTTCCCTGACAGCGTACTGTATAAAATAGTGCTGAAACGGATACTTTTCCACTTTGGTCTGTCCTTTAACCGCTCAATGTCGCGAACGTAAGCGGAATGAACCATCAAATGCAGCGCGCCTGTTGCCTTAAGTTTATACACCTCAAAATAGATCTCGTATTGTTCGCCGTTATCAACAAACTCCACAGTGTAATAGTTGTTTCCGTTGGCGAACGAACAGCGCATATTCAGCAGATTTGATATAATTTTGGGCAATTTTTTTGACAATTCATATCTGCGCTTGTCAAAAATTCTTTCTCCGCTTTCGGCAGCTTTTGTATAGCAATAATTGCTGTATATTACTGTCACGCGATAACAACGCTCAGGCTTGCTGTGTTTGTCGTCTGCCGGAACTCTGTATTCCACAATACGCGAAACGAGGTGCGATACATCCATGTCATACACCTGCTTATTAAAGGTACAGAATATTTTAATCTCGAATGGAAAGAAATACAAGAAATACAAATAATCGGCATTTTCGCTGACGAACAGAACAGACAGCTGATAATCAAAACCATCGGACGGCTGCAACGCAGGTTTCGGCGCACTGGCATTGCACGGCGTTCTCGGACTGTTTTACAGAAAGAAAAAATAAGCGGTAAGCAACGGAGACAATAACAACACAACGGCTTGGGAGAATTTTAATACTCTCCGAGCCGTTTTTTGTCTTGACAATTCGTCAAACGAATACAGTCTTGACAATTCGCCAAACGAATAAATAATTGACACTGGTAAAAAAACATGCTACAGTACAACAGTGTTCTCTCTACACAAACATATATACAGAGGAGTTGAGTTTTATGGCAGAAAAGAGAAGTCTCAGTTTAGCAACAAAAATTCTTATCGCAATGATAATAGGCGCGGCGTTCGGCGCGATTTTCAAATCAAGCTATGCCGCATGGGGGGCGTTTACAGGACCGCTTGGAACAGTTTTTATCAGGCTTCTGAAGATGACAATTCTCCCGCTTATTTTCTTCTCAATCGTTACGGGTGTTGCCAGTGTGGCAGACCTGAGTAAGTTGAAGAAAGTCGGCGGCACGTTCCTTGGTTTCTGGTTCACCGCTTCCGCTCTTTGCGCCGCTACTGGTATTGTCTGTGCTTACATTATTAAACCGGGCGTAGGCATTCATCTTGAGGAAGCGGCAGACAAATTTTCAACTGAAGGTGTAAGCGTTGTGCAGAGCCTTGTCAACTGGGTGCCTGACAACGTAGGCGCGGCTTTTGCAAATTTTAACATTATTCAGGTTATAATTTTCTCGCTTTTCCTTGGCATAGGCATAGCACTTCTCAGCAATGACAACGCTGCAAAAGCGCCGCTTCAGAATTTTTTCAACTGCGGAAACGAAATTATGATGAAGGTTGTCGAAATGGTAATGAAATTTGCGCCTGTCGGCGTTTTCTGCCTTATGGCAGATGTTACAGGC
>JAZRZG010000194.1:0-15720 GCA_045601305.1 Synergistaceae bacterium | reverse complement strand
TCTCACAGATTTTATTCTTTCGAGGATTTTGCCAAACAGCTGGCTGTTCATAACCGTAAATACAATAACTTCCCCATGAGACCTCTTGGCTGGAAGTCCCCTAGGGAAGTTTTATCTTCTTACTCTTCTTTGTAACATATGTTTGACAAACCCACACAACTGCAACAACCTGACTAAACAAGCGATTTAGCGATTTACGCGATTTATTTTGCTTTCAGATCAAATTTCTCTGCAAAATCACTGAAATACGGCACAAAGTCAAAAAACTTGTCGTACAGACTGCAGAAAAATTCAATCAACAGTCCCATCGTGCAGGTCACAATCAAAGTTCCGACACCAATCCCGACAAGACGCCCGAAAAACAAAAGCGAAAGCGCCGTGGCGGTAAAGAGACAGGCGAAATCAAAGCAATACTTGAATTTCAGCCTCTTAATGCCGAAATGCCCGCTCACTGCACGGACAAAGAAATCATATACCTGCGGATACATGTACGTTTTGTAAAACACGGCAACCGAAGCCCCCGTAAGAACAAGCCCTGCGGCAAAAAGGCAGACGCGGGCTGCAAAAGGCAGACTTCCGACAGGCGTAACGCGCGGATTCAGCACAGGTACGGCAAAACGCAGAAAATCAAGCACTGCGCCGTAAACCATACAATTTGCAAACGCGCTGAGAAACACCACGCGAAAACCGCCCACTGCGACACACAGCACAACGAAAAGACATGCCTGAACAACATATTCCGTCTGACCGAACGTCAGAGCAGTAAACCGCCTGCTCAGAACGTATGCCGGAGCGACAATCATAGACATGCCGAACCCTGCGGAAGCCACCATAGCAACCGCAAGCGCCAGACAGCAAATCGCCGCAAGATAAACAATTTCGTTCGGAATTCTGATTTTCACCACGACACACCCCGCAAAACAAGACATAATCTTTCACCGAAATATTGTAACATACTGCAAACACGTTTTCCGCTATGGGCAGTGCGCTTTCAAAAACATAAGTAGCCTTCTGCCACTAAACGCTGATTGCCGGCATTTTACCGCTGACGATTGTGTTTGCCGCAACAGAATACAAAAAAAGCACTTCAGTCAACTCTGAGGTGCTTTTTGTTTTGAAAGATTAAAGCCGCCGGATTCTCGCTGCAACCTGCACCGTCTGCAGAAAGACAGGATTTCTCCCGTTATTGTTTTTCCTGTCATTGCCCTTTATCGGTCAGTATTTTTTCAGTCCGCCGACTGACAACTTTTTCCTTACAGCTTATTATATTTCTTTCTGTCTTTCAGTTCTGCAAGTTTTCCTGCGTTCCATGCCGAGGTGTATGCATAACTGCCGGCAATTTTCGTCAGTCCGTCCGTGTTTTCACTTTCGCAGTTGAGACAGTAATCGCTGTATCCGCGCGTCACGCTGCCGCATTCATTGCAGATTGTAAAATACGGACTGAATGCAAGTTGTGCACAATTTGTTTCTGTCAGAACGCGTTTCAGAAACTCTGCTGCTGCCTGCGCATTCGGGCGTGAGCCTGCTGTGTGGATGTATGTGACCGCTCCGGCAAAGTATGGGTGAAACTTGCCTTCTTCAAGCACCTTGTCAAAGGCTTCGACATCCGCCGCCACAGAAAACTGCGTGCTGTTGGTGTAATACACAGCTCCTTTTGATATTTCTCCTTTGACTGTATTTTCAGCTTTCTGCGGAAACTGCCGCAGGTCAAGTTTCGCAAAGCGAAGCGACGTGCTTTCTGCCGGTGTCTGTTCAAGCACAAAGTTCATGTTATACAGTCTGCTGAGTTCCCTGCACTTTTCCGCAAGCGTCCTTACTATTTCAACGGCAAGGCTGCGTGTCTCAATGGTTGTGTGCAATTCTTTTCCGGTAAGGCTTTGCAGCATCTCGTTCATGCCGAGCAGTCCGATTAGGTACACAGCGCTGTCAAATTTCAGATACGGCTCGTCGTCGCTTGAATGCACAAGCGCACCCAAGGGACCTGATATGCCGTAGGCAAGCAGTTTCTTGATGAAGTTGCGTTTCTGTATGTGTGCCTTTGCCGCAAGTTCAAGCTGTGCCGACAGGATTTCGAGCAGCGCGTCTGTACTTCCGTCTGCTTTGTACGCTGCGCGCGGCAGGTTGACGGTGACGTTCTGCATTGCACAGCAACGCAGTTTCGCAGGTATTTCTTCCGCGGTTTCCAGTCTGAAACATTCTCCGACTGTCACGCAGTCTCTGTCAAACACAAATTGCACCGTGCCTTTGTCCGCAGCGGCTTCGCAAGCGAGCAGAAGCAGCTCCTTGTTTTCTTCTCTGAAACTTTCTTCCGAGATATGGAGCATTGCTTTCGGGAAAAAGAACGGCTGTCCGTTTCCGCAGCCTTCTTTGTATATTTCAAGCATAGCGCGAAGCATTCTGCGCGCATTGTCCGCGTATTCTGAGTAGTTTTTGCCTGTATAGCCTCCGCCCTGCCCTGTCGCAGGCGCGTTTCGGAGATGCCGCGGAATGTCAAAATAGAGGTCAAAGCCGGTGTATTCGGCAGAACCTCTGCCTATCGCAAGTCTGTTAAACTCAAACAGCATTGTCTGTGCAAGTTGATGTATTCCAGCGTCGTCGAGTTCGTCAAGGTAAGGCGCAAACACCACGTTGACGGCGTCCCACGAAATTGCGCCGGCATAGCTGTTCTGAAGCAGCGTGGTCATCGTGACAAGATGTCCGAGCAGTACGTCTGCGTGTTTTGCCGGTGAAGCGCTGCAAAATGCTCCCGGAAGATGAAGTCCGTTTCTTGCAACGTATGCAGCGCTTTGCAGTGCTGAATACGGACGGTTTGCCATACCGAGGTCATGCAGGTGAATGTCGCCTTTGAGGTGGGCTTCGGCGACTTCCTGCGAAAAGACTTTGGAAAGCGCGTATTCTTTTATGACGGTTTCCGCAACTGTGTGATTCACAGCCTCAGGGTTATAACCTGCGGCTGAATTTTCTCTGTTTTTGCAGAACAGCATCTGTTCAAGGTCATGAACGGGGATGCCTATGCGGCGATGGTCTGTGAGTTTCGCGTCAAGTCCGCGCTGAAACAGCTTTACGTTGACAAGTTCGCGTATCATTGCCGTACTGACACGCTGTCTGCCGTGACTGACGAGTTCGTCTTCTACTTCGACCGAGATTTCTTCGGCTGTCGCAGGCTCTACCCCTGCTTCAATTATGAGCGCGTCTCTGATGCGCGTTGGATTCCATTCATAACTTTCGCCCTGCCCGAGAGCGTCAACCATGAGTACAACATCGGTTGAGTCTTCAAAATCAAAAAGTCTGCCCTGCCGCAAGGAACGCCCGCTGGTATCAGCCATTGTTTCTGTGCTCCTTTTCCTCAAGCAGATGCGTTATGACATCCGCAAAACTGTTGACATCGGTGAATTCTTTATAGACTGAGGCAAATCGCACGTACGCAACCTTATGAATTTTGCGCAGCTTTTCCGCAACCATGCCGCCCAGCTTAGCCGACGGGATTTCACCCTGCCCCGTCGCGCGCACTCTGCTTTCGATTTCTCCCGTGGCTTCTTCAAGCACCGCAAGGTCTATATTCAGCTTTTCACAGGCACGCTGCATTCCGTGAAGAAGTTTTTCTCTGTCAAAAGCCTGTCTTGTCCCGTTCTTTTTGATAACCCAAAGATATTCCTTTTCTTCAACTCTTTCAAAGGTAGTAAACCGCGTTTCGCACTGCGGACATTCGCGGCGGCGGCGGATCACCCTTCCGTCATCGCTGTTTCTCGTCTCTATAACCTTTGTTTCGTCTGCTTGGCATACAGGACAGCGCATTTTTATCACCTTGTTTATTTGTATTTTAACAGCCGACTGCTCTCTGTTGTTCGTTCAGGACATCATCAGCGCGGTGTGAGGTACACGATAAAACAATCTCGTAATTCTGCGGAAGTCAGTCAGGACTTAGCGCGGAATCGGTGTCGGGCATCGTTGTCATTTTCGGCAGACTTCGCCCGCAAAGCCGCTAAACGCCGCGCTGTTTCTGCGAAACCAACGGCAAGGCGGTTCATTTGCACGGCAAACGGCACAGTCGCTGCGTTTTCTTAACTGCTAAATGCGGTGCGTCAGCGTTTTGCCCCGGTTATTTTCCCAACGCGAAGTTCAGATTAGCTTCTGCGACCGCAATGTCATATTTCGCGTCAACAACGTTTGTCTTGCTGTTTGTAAGCGCAAGACGCGCGTCAAGCATATCAAGATTTGAGCCTATACTTTCTTTGTAGCGCAGCACGGCTATTCTGTAATCTTCTTCCGCCTGTGTCTGCTGACGGTTTGAAACGTCAAGGCGCGCCTTCGCTTCTTTCAGGTTAAGCGCTGCCTGGCGCACTTCCATTCTGATTTCGTTCTTCTTGTCTTCCAGTCTGTAAAGGAACTCCTTTGCCTGACTTCTTGCCTGTTCCGTTCTTGCGTGCGCTTCACCGCTGTCGAACATATTCCATGTTGCGGCAAGTCCGACGTGCCAGTTTTTGTTCTCTTCCGGCCAGCCTTCGTTACCGTTGGCAGTCACAGCGCCGAAACCAAGTATGTGCGGCAGCAGTTCGCCCTGATGGGCGCGGGCAATTTTTGCCGCCTGTTTACTGTAAAAATCGTACATTTTGAGTTCCGCGCGGTTCTCAAAGGCTGTCATCTCATCTGCAGATTCAGCATTTCTGCAGGAGTCAACGCATGCATCTCCCAAAAGCAGAGCCTCGGGAACATCTGCGGCAACTGCTCTTTCAAGCGCTGTTTTGGCAAGTTCCATGCCGTTTTTTGCGCGAATGAGGTTAAGCTCTGCGTCTGCAACGGCAACCTTGGCGCGCAGCACGTCAGCCTTTGAGACAACACCTTCCTTGAACAGTTTCTCTGCCTGCGCCAGATGGTCATTTGTCAGACTTACCGCTTCTTCGGCAACCGCTTTTTTGGCTTCCGCGCGTTTGTAGCTGTAATAGCCGAACCGAACCGCGTTTTCAACTGTCTGCGTCACGCGCACAGATTCTGCCTGTGTTGCCTGATACGCAAGTTTAGCGGCAGCTCTCGCCGATGAAAGCGAGCCGCCGGCATAAATTGTCTGTGTCAGCAGCGCGGCAGAAACAAACACATTATTTTTGGTAAATGCGTTATTTACCTCAGGAATTTTTATCGTTGGAGGCAGTCCGGCAAAAAGACTGTTCATGTCAAACATCGGATTTTCCTGCCACACTGCGGCATAAATGCCTTTCAGCTTCGGCAGCATTTTTGCCGTTCCTTCATTCACAACCGCTTCGGCGCGCCTTACTTTCTGCTGCTGCGCAAAAATCACAGGATTGTTTTTATCCGCAAGCGCAAGCAGCTGTTTCAGATTTTCACAGTCCGCGGCAGCGGCTGACGACGCAAATATCGCCGTAAGCAGAACTCCTGTCACTATTTTTCCAAATTTATTCATATGTATCAGCTCCTTATTTCGCACTTAGCACCTCGCACCTTGCACCTCGTACTTCGTACTATGAATTTCGTATTGCAGATTTATTCTTCATCGTTAAAAGATTTTACGCGTCTCAAAAAACCGTTAATCATCATACCAACATCTTTAAGCAGTAAAAAAGCGTTCTCCGCATCATTCACAGTTACAAAACCAAGTCGTACCGCTAAATGCAGCT
This sequence comes from Synergistaceae bacterium, assembly GCA_045601305.1. Taxonomy (GTDB): domain Bacteria; phylum Synergistota; class Synergistia; order Synergistales; family Synergistaceae; genus Equadaptatus. Next base: position 10,090 of record JAZRZG010000194.1, on the reverse strand, counting down.
GAGTTTCAAGCTCTGCTTTTGAACCTCGTGCAATATACAGAAATTTGGCTATGTCTTTGTCTGTTTTTCTTGCCTGCCCTTCAGATATATTTGAGGGAATTGACACTGCTGCCCTTTTCATCTGGTCAGACAGGGCATATATTTCTGTTTTTGGGAATTTAGCAGTCAGTTTGTAGATTTCTTCTGCTAAATTCATGCTCTTACGCCAAACATCAAGACTTTCATAATCGCTCATAAGCACAAACTCCCTATAAATAATATCTCATTTTACTCAGATTTCCGAGGTGCGAGGTGCGAGGTGCGACCTACGGCACAAATTTCTTCTTGAACTTCACAACGCTTAAGGTGAATACGACAGCAATGAAGATACAAAGCGCAAGCACATCCCACCAGACGTATTCAAACCCGCCGCCTTTGAGGATTATCTGCCGCGACAGGTCGTTGTAGAAGGTTATCGGGAATGTGTAGCTGATAAACTGGAATATTCTCGGCATCGATTCAATCGGGAAAATGAATCCCGAAAGCAGAACGCTCGGCAGTATGATAAAGGTCGAAAGTTCAAGCGCCTGGAGCTGGTTGTCGGAGAAGGTGGAAATCATTATGCCGAATGCAAGGTCTGCTACAACGTAGAAGAAGGTAAGCAGCATAAAAAGCGACATACTTCCGACAAACGGCATATCAAATATTATCATTCCGATTGCAAGCGAGATAAGCACCTGCAGATAGCCGATACATATATACGGGCAGATTTTGGAAAGCAGCAGTTCCCACGCCTGCATAGGCGTAACAAGCAGCTGTTCGAGCGTTCCCTGCTCTGCTTCGCGGACGATTGCCATTCCCATCAGGGTAATCAGCGAAACGCTGAGCAGCAGTCCCATAATGCCCGGAATGATGTACCACGATGTGATGAAATCAGGGTTGTACCACACTTTTATTCGCATATCGACTGTCTTTTCCGGCAGTCTGATACCGGCGCGCATTGCCTGTGTCTGCATAACCTCGCTTGATTTGAGAAGTCCGAGCGTTGTAGCAGCCGACATTGCGGAGCTTGCGGAGAGGTTGTCGGTGGAATCGACAAGCACCTGCAGCTCCGTATTGCGCCCCCCGCGAATTTTGCTGGCATAGTCAGAGGGGATAATCAGACCGATTTTTGCTACTCCCGCCTGAATATCTTCGTTGACCTCCTTCATTGAGGATGCGTAGTTTTTGATGTCAAAATAGTTGCTGGAGGTAAACGAGCGGACAAGTTCGCGGCTCTCCTGTGAATGTGACTGGTCAAACACGGAGGTCCACACGTGCTTGATATCCGTGTTGACCGCAAAGCCGAGTATAAGCAGCTGGATAATCGGCATTACAAGCAGTATCGCGATTGTGATTTTGTCGCGTGATACCTGTTTGAATTCCTTTATTACAAGTGCTTTGAATCTGCTGTTGATCATCGCTTATGCCTCCTTGGAGCGTTTCTTTATCTTCGACTGTCCTGCTCCTGAAATTCTTCCGCCTTCCATCGCCTTGCCCGATTCCGCTTTGACAAGATATGCAAAGACATCTTCCATTGACGGCACCATCTCGCTGATTTCTGTATCTGCCAGTATGCCGTCGGCATTCAGCCGCGCGTCTCCCTCAACGATTACGTGCAGTTTTTCTCCGTGGAAATAGGAGTCTATCAGCGGAATGCCGAGAGCGCCGTCCTGTATGTCGGCAAGAATATCCATGCCGTTTTTGCATTTGATTTCGTACAATCTGCCCGGAATAACCTTCTTTAGATTTTCCGGCGTATCGTCGGCAATCAGCTTGCCGAAATAGATGAACGCAACCTTGTCGCAGTGCTCCGATTCGTCCATAAAATGCGTTGTGACCATTATTGTGGTACCGTCCTGCGAAAGGTTGTAGATAATATCCCAAAAAAGCCGTCTTGCTTTTGGGTCAACGCCGCTTGTAGGCTCGTCAAGGAAAAGTATCTTCGGCTTGTGGACTATTGCGCAGCCAAGAGCCAGTCTCTGCCGCCATCCGCCCGTCAGCTCTGAAGTCATCGTATTTTCTCTGCCTTCCAGCCCTGCCAGCTTGAGCATTGCCGGAATACGCTCAGCTTTCTGTCCGTCTGTCATACCGTAAAGTCCCGCATAGAACTCAAGGTTTTCTCTTGCGGTCAAATCCGGATAGAGACTGAATTTCTGCGACATATAGCCGACTTTGTTCTTGATTTCCTGCGACGAGCGCGCAAGGTTCATTCCAAGCACAAGTCCTTCGCCGGAAGTCGCGGCAAGCAGTCCGCAAAGCACTTTCATCGTCGTTGTTTTTCCGCTTCCGTTCGGTCCCAGAAAACCGTAAATCGTTCCTTCTTCAATCTGCATTGAAACATTGTCAACGGCAGTAAAAGAACCGAATTTTTTGGTCATATTTTTTGTTTCGATAACAACGCTGCCCATTAGTTCGCACCTTCGCCGCTGAGCGCTACAAACAAATCTTCAAGCGCCGGTTCTATTTCCGTCATGCCCGGGTAATCTCTTCCGCGTTCGGCAAAAAGCTTCTCTATCGAAACACTCGCCGCATCTGCGTCGCTGACGGCGATATGGTAGCTTGAGCCGAACATATTGGCGTCAACAACGCCGTCACAGGCAAGAAGACGCGGTTTTGTCCTTATCTGATTGTATTCGAGATTGAACACCTTGTACGGATATTGCGCGAGCAGTTCTTCTGTTGTGCCTGCGGCAAGCAGCCGCCCGTTGCTGAAAAACGCCTTTCTCGTGCACAACTCCGCTTCGTCCATGTACGGCGTGGAAACAATTATCGTAAGACCGTCTGACGCGTTCAGTTCGTAAAGCATTGCCCAAAACTCACGGCGGGCAACAGGGTCAACACCTGTCGTAGGCTCATCAAGGAAAAGCACCTGCGGCGTGTGAAGCAGACCTGTCGCAAGCGCGAGTTTCTGTTTCATACCGCCGGAAAGTTTCGCGGCATATCTGTCCTTAAACGGCCACAAGCCTGTACGCGTGAGAATTTCCTCAGATTTTGCCAGAGTTTCTTCCTGCGACGTGCCGTACAGCGAACCAAACAGCAGCGCGTTTTCTATGACAGTCAAGTCCGGATAAAGACCGAAACGCTGCGGAATATAGCCGGCATGCACACGCGCCTTTTTTCTGTCGCCTGAGCCGAGCAGAGTACATTCTCCGCTGTCTGGATTCAAAATTCCCATAGCCATGCGAATAAGCGAGGTTTTTCCGCTTCCGTCCGGACCTATAAAGCCGAATATTTCACCCTTGCGGATATCCAGCGTAACATCAGACAGCGCTTTGAAGCTGCCGAAATTTTTGCTGACCTTGCTGTAACTCAGACAAACTTCACTCGAAAGTGTTTTATCTTTAGTCATTGTTGAGCTTAACGTCTGCCGGCATTCCGGGCTTCAGAACACCGTCAGCGTTGTCAATCGTAACCTTAATCCAGAACACCATGTTGGCACGCTCGTTCTGCGTGAGCGACAGTCTCGGATTGTATTCCGCCTGATCATTGACCTTTGATACCTTGCCGAGAAAAACTCTGTTGGGATATGCGTCGATCGTTACGTCTGCTGTCTGACCGACTTTAACAAGTCCAAGCTGCGAGGAAGGGATGTAAATTTTTACCCAGCAGCGGTCTGTCTGGCCGAGAGTCGCAAGCGGCGCGCCTGCGGCTATTACGTCGCCCAGTTCGTAATTTTTCGTAAGGACAACACCGTCAACAGGAGAACGGAATTCCTTGTATGCAAGCGCTGTTTTCGCGCGGCCGACCTCAGCTTCAAGTCGTTTGACGTTAGCGGCGGCAGCAGCGATGTCTTCTGCGCGGTTGCCGCGCACAAGCAGCGTGTACTGCTCATTTGCCGCGTTCATTGCTTCGCGCTTTGCATTGGCTTTTTCTGCCTCAAGCTCCGCGCTGCGCTGCGCTACTGCACCTTCCTTTGCAAGCCGTTCAAAACGCTGTTTGTCCTTTTCCGCCTGCTGATACTGAATTTTTGCCGCTGCGACATTTGCTTTTGCCGCCGCAATCTGCTCGCTGCGGAAACCGTTTTTGAGCTGAGCAAGCTGCGCGCGTGCGGCAGCAAGGGCCGCTTCAGCAGAATTAACAAGGTCATCTGCACCGTCAAGTGAAATTTTGGCTACCAAGTCGCCTTTTTTGACCTTCTGCGACTCCTCTATGTAGAGTTCATCAATGCGACCGCTTGCCTGAGGAGCAAGCTGCACTTCCTGAACTTCGATCATGCCTGATGCTCTGACATATTTAGGCACGTTTCTGCGCATCGTAAACCAGCGGAACGCAAACGCGCATACGAAAAACACAACTATTGCTATAATTACTCTTTTCACGACTTTGTTCATGACACAACCTCCGAGGAAACTGTATTTTTCAGGTACGCAATTATTATATCAGCAAAAAACAAAATAAAAACAGGCAAATCGTAAGTAATTTTGCCTGTTTTTTCTATTTTTTCAGTCTTTTTTTCAGTCTTTAGAAGAAATCCTTTTTCCAGAGATATACTGCTGTCACAACGCTTATGAACACCGCAAGCAGCAGCGCGTACAAAAAGCCTAACGGATTGTGCGCCCACGGCACCGGCACGTTCATTCCCCACAGTCCGGAAATCATCGTCGGTACGGCCAGAACTATTGTCACTGATGCAAGAAATTTCATGACTATATTCAGATTGTTTGAAATGACTGACCCGAAAGCGTCCATCATTCCGGTAAGAACGTCCGCCTGTACCTGCGCCATTTCTATACCCTGATCATATTCGATACGAACATCGTCAAGCAAATCCTCGTCTTCTTCGCGAATCTTGATGATGTGCGCAAGCTGCGGATTCGAGCAGACGCGAAGCAGCCTTTCTATAACAACCTTGTTTGACCGAAGCGATATTGAGTAGTATGTCAAACCTTTCTGCAGTCCGAGCAGCTGGAAAAGCTCTTTGTTTTTCATTGACTTCCGCAGGTCTTTTTCAATCTCATCAGATTTTCTCGTTATCTGACGCAGATCTTTCAGGAACAGCGCGGCTGAGCAGTAAAGCAGCTGGAACAGAAATCTCGTGCGCTTGAACGTTGAAAAAGCGCGGTAGCGGTTGCGTGCAAACGGGTCAAACACCGCGTTGTCCTTCTGGCAGATTGTGACGATGTAATCAGGCGTCACAATAATGCCGAGAGGAATTGTGTCATACTCGTCATTCCCTGGCGCTCTGTCAACAGGAACGTTGACAAGAACAAGTATCTGGTCATCCTCAACTTCAATACGGGAAGTTTCTTCAGGGTCAAGAGCGGCGCGGATGAAATCTGACGGAGCACCGGTGAGTTTCTCAACCTCAAGCAGTTCTTCGTGAGTAGGATGGATAAGATTAACCCAGGATCCGGGCTCAACAGTCTGCATAGAAAGCGACGTAAGCCCGTTTTCCATTGTTTTTAATACATCAAGCATTGCTATTCCCCCTTTTTCGCGCATATACAACAACAAGCGGCAACACCGCTGCTATACGCGAAAGTCTTATGGGGTGAAAGAAAGGGAATTTTTCTTCACGCCCGGCGCCTGCCGGACGCAAGAGCAGTCCGAATCAGGCAGTAAACAAATCACACAACAGAGGCACAGGGCCATTACTGCAACTACTGTCCATTACTGCTCCCTTCTCCGGAGACATACTCCGGCTGAAATTTGATGGTATGAGGATTTTAAGCCCAAAAAGCAGATTGGTCAAGTGTGGAAGCATCAAAATTCGCCAATAAGCAAAATTAAAAGCGGGATTATTCCCGCTTTTAATTTCATCATATTCAGAAAAAGCTATTTTGTAATAAAGTTGTTGATTTTCCGCTGAGTCAGCTGCGCCGATACCTGCTTTGCCTCTGCCGTGCTTGCTGCAGGAATGCGCGCGCGCCAGATTTTTCTTCCGTTTTTGTCAATGCCTTCACAGGCATACGCGTTGGAAAAACCGAACTTCACGGCTTTTGCGACAAGCGCGTCAATGCCGCCTTTATTCGGCGACGAGCCAAACTGCACCTGAACTGCCGCGTTACTTTGTGCCGGCTGAACAGTAACGGATGTTATTTTTTTCGGCTGACTGTTAGCATTTTTGACAGATTTTGCCTGTGTTTTTTGTGATTCCGCGGAATTGAGTTTTGATATTACATCATTCGTAATATCAATTCCCCTTTTGCCTGTCGCAACATCATATACAGCCTGAAGATTTTTTTCCTTTGCCACAGCGGCAGTTGCTTTTTGTATTTCGACAGATACAGGGAGAAAGAAATCCAACTGTTGTGTTTTAAGCTGTTTGCTGTATTCCTCTGTTATCTGCTGTCTGCGGCTTTCATCTTTGGTTTGGCTGCACCTCACGGACAGTTCCCGCATCTTTTGCTGCACTATTGCATTCCACTTTTCCTGCGTTTTTTTGTATGCGGAATAACTGCCGCATACACGTTTCAAATCAACAACACCGTCTTGGGCAAATGACGGTACCGCAAAAAACACTGCTAAAAAAACACAGATAAGACAATTTCTGACCGAACGCAATCTGCTCAACCTGCTTTTTCCTGTCGAATCAAAATCAGCTACTTAACAATTACAGAAATACCGTTCGGAATGACCGTTACCTTAGCATCTCTGCCTTTTTTGGCAAATGCCGTTTCCATTGCTTCGTCAAGCGACGGCGCAAAACTCATCTTCATGTCGGTGAGTTCCTTACGGAGCGGTTCGCGCGATACGAAAATCACTTCGTGATTGATAAGGATTCTCGCAAGCACCTGGCTCTGCCACTGGTCAGGCGGGGTCTGCTCCATCGGCGTCGCCATAAATTCGTCGTAGAGCGACTGCGCGTCTTTGCAGCCCGCAAGCTGTTTGTAGAAGTTCGCGCCGCCCATGCCGTCTGCACATTCGGCGCATACGATAATAACTGCGCCTTTTGCCGCGCTTGCTTCGGCTGCCGTCATGCTCTTGACGCACTGGTAAATGTTCTGGTCAAGCGGCGCGCCGCCGTTTGTTGTCACAACAATGTCTCCGGGCACAGGCGACACTTTGCAATAACTGTCAAGGAAATCGCAGCCTGCGCGGTGCGCCGTAACGGGGTTGCCTGCGAAAGCCGCAACCGTTTTGTGCGCTTCGTCAACTATAACGTTGACTATGTAGGCAAGTTTCGCAAGGCGCGCAGCTTCTATCATGTCAATGTGAATAGGGTTGTTGTCGAGTATGCCTGTGCGCGAATATTCGCTGTCGATAAACTTGCTGCAATGGTTGCCAACAACCGTTACTCTGTCGCATACGCCGGGAAGTATTGATTTTCTTCCGCCTGAAAAGCCGGCAAAGAAATGCGGTTCAATAAAGCCTTCCGCAACGAGCAAATCAGTTTCAACTGCTGCCTTGTCAATGACAAGCGGAGCACCGGACGGAAGTGTTCCGATGTTTACGCAGTTTTTGTCGCAGTCGTGAACGATTATTTTTTCATTTTCAAAGATTTCGTCGCCGAGCTTGCTGCGAAGTTCCTCTTTTGTGGTTTCGCGGTGGCAGCCCGTAGCCACAAGAAGCGTAACGTCAATGTCAGGACTGCCCTGACGAAGCTCACGGAGCATGTTGGGAAGGATGTCTTTGCTCGGCACCGGGCGCGTGTGGTCGGAAATAATAATTGTACACGATTTTTTGCCCTTTGCGATTTCGTAAAGCGGCGCAGAGTCAATAGGCTTATCCATTGCTTCTTTGACAAGTTCAAGCCCAGATTTTGTGCCTGCGAGTTTGTCTATGTTTGAGGTGATTACACCTGAATTTTCCGGAAAATCATACTCAAGTTCCTGATGTCCGTACGGAAGTTTAATAAGCATTCTGCAGTGCCTCCTTAGTCTTATAAAAGGAGCGTGCAGGGCATTTAAGCCGCCGCACGCCCCAGATTGTTAAGCGTTGTTAAACTTCGAAATAACCTTTAAAGCTGCGGATCTGCGTTATCGTAATCCTTTGCTTCAAGAATGATCTTGTGACCGACTGCTTTTTCTTCCATGCTGAGGAGGAATTTGCAGAGAATCGGGCAGCAGACAGCGCAGATGAGTATTGCGGCTGCAACCTGCATCAATGCAGCGTCAAGCACAGGTGCGAAGTTCGGGTCAAGCTCAGCAATGATTTTCGGTGTGGCCATTGCGTTGCCTGCAATTGAACCTACTGCAGCGCCGGGGACGCATGTAATGCGGTGGCTCTTCGGGATAAGAAGCATGTAAACGAAGTATCCGCCGACACCCGTAATGAGAAGGGTGAGGAATGCGAGGAGTACGCCCTGCGCACCTGCCGCGGCTGCATTTTTGAGGTTAAGACCTGCGCCGAGCGGGAAGGAGAAGAGGAATATTGAGATGAAAATGCCCGGTTCGAGGAATTTCGCCATTTTCTTGTCAAGGTTGCCGAGAACCATACCAAAGATAACAGGGGCGATTGTCGCGAGAAGAACCTGCCACGGGAAGCTTGCAACACCTGCAAGACCGAGTGAGCACATTTCATAGAACGGACCGTCGTTTGTTGAAATGATTGCGAGAGCGCCGAGGTCGTCATTGTCACCGTAGTAGGAAACAAGACCGCCGTAAAGTCCGCCGTTTGAGTTGGACATATTGACGAGCGCAAGCGCTGAAAGTCCGCACCATGTTCCGGCAGGTCCGTATGTCTTGCCAACCCAGATTGCAAGCGCAACACCGAGGATGACCTTGCTGAAGTTAATTACACAGCCTTTGTAGAGTGCCATCGGTGAGCTCTTGAAGGAAATCTGCGCGCCTGTGCAGACAAGAAGCATTGCGATAAGGCAGAGAGCTCCTGATTTGAACCAGCTGATCCAAAGCGTGCCTTTGATAACGCCGTTGGGATCAACAAGCGCAGGGAAGAACGTACCGACGCATGCGCCGATGAGAAGCGGTATAAACATAATACCGCCGGGGAACTTCTTGAGACTGTCAAGAATTGGGACTTCTCCAAGTTTCATAACTGAACATCTCCTTACAGGATTTTTGTGCTGCTAAACCGTACGGATATTTTAATCATAATTTTGTCCGTTGTAAAGCATATTTTTTAACTTTCTTTGCACAATTTTTTAATTTTCCGCACTGCCGCCGCAACATAGCTGCGACCTGAAGCAGCAGCATACTGCGAAGAAAAAACGCCGGAAACTCCGGCGTTTTGTTCGTTTGTTCAACTTAAAGCGATGACAGATATTTTGTGACTGCCTGACGGACTCTGCTGCCGTCCGCTCTGCCTTTTGCGGCTGCCATTGCCTTGCCCATAACCTTGCCCATGTCTTTCGGACCGCCTGCGTTTACGCTCTGAGCCGCTTCGGCAACGATTTTGTCAAGTTCATCGTCAGCAAGCTGTGCCGGCTGATAGACCTCAAGAATCTTTGCTTCCGCAAGTTCCTGCGCCGCACGGGCGTCCGCTTTGCCGCTTTTGTACAGTTCCGCGGCTTCATGGCGCTGTTTTATGAGCCTTCTTACGAGTACCAGAACATCATCGTCCGTAAATTCAGCGTCTTTGCCCTTTTCAACCTGAGCGAGCTGCACGGCTGACTTCAGCATACGGAGAACCGTAAGTTTAACTTCGTCATGGTCTTTCATTGCCTGAACAAGATCAGACTGAATCTGAGACAACAACGCCATAATTAGTAGGCTCTCCTTCCTCTGCTGCGTGCCATTTCCTGTTTTTTGCGTTTCTTAATTTCACTGGGTTTTTCGTAATGCTCATGTTTCTTAGCCTCACGAAGCACGCCCACCCTGCGAACCTCACGTTTGAAGCGTTTGAGCGCGTCTTCGATTGATTCGTTATCACGTCTTGTGATGGTGGTCATCGTACATTCCCCCCTTTCGCGAAAACCGCCGTACCGCGCGACGGCGCGACGGTATATAGCATATCAAGTACTGATTTAGAGATTATAACACAGTTTACAGCGAAACAACATAAAAATTTTTAATTAACGAACCGTTAATTGTATGTTTACAATACATATGTTACAAAAAGAGGAAAAAGCATTGAAAAGACTAAAGGTATTATGAACGATAGGGGTTTTATAGCGTAAATAAGGGACTAAGGTATACGGAAATACCACCGGCTGTTATAGTATGTTCTC
>JAZRZG010000193.1:0-3450 GCA_045601305.1 Synergistaceae bacterium | reverse complement strand
AAGCTCTGCGAGAAGCGCGACCCGGAGGACCGTTAATCAAATCGTATCCACTCCGAAAATAATCCCATTCGGCACAAACACGTAAGCGCAACCTACGATTTGTTTCGGGTAAGTCCTTCAATTCCGCCCCAGTGAAACGGAAAACAACTTGGGGAAGCTCCGCTTCAGCCGGAAAAGAAAGCCCGCAAGAGAAAGCAGTTAATTTATTGTCTGCCCATCGCATACGCGGTACGTTAGAAACGTTAACCCCTTTATCACTTTGGTTTTCCGAAGTGCAAGGTGCGGAGTGCGAGGTGCGAAATTAACATCCCTCTCTACCTATTAAGGGGTCTTCGAAAAAGCCGAAAATCAACCTTTTGTCTGAAAAAAGTCGGGACTTTTTTGACCATCAAACCTTGCCTGAGACAAAATTTAACAACCCCTCCTACTATATAAATATGTTTTTTGCTCAAAAAATGGAAACACCTGTTGCAGATAAAGCCGCACTGTGGCTGACTTTATAGCGTGTCAAAAAAACAGCGGCAGAATAGGGGAAATGGCAAAATAAATGAACTAAACGCTAAATACTGTTCATAATGGCAGTGTAAAATAAACAAAAGTTTATGAAAAATAACAAAAAATTTTTTGAAACAGCTGGCTGTGCAGTTAAATTTTTTTATTAACAGATTGTGAAAAAACTGCAATATTGCGCTATAATAATTCTTGTCAAAAAATTTTTTGAAATGGGTGTGATGATATGTCAACGATAGGCTGCTACAACAATCTTGAGGAATTTAAGAAGCTTCATCAGCTTCCTGTGAGGACAACGGTTGAATCCGCGTTTTACGGTAACAATGTAGTCCGCGTGAACAATCTTGCTGAGGCTTACGAGCTTGCGAAAAACAGCGCCGGAACGGTGGAACTTACAGGGATGCCTGTGTGTCACAACAAGGAGCTTGGCATTCCCGAAGGCGCAAACGTTCTCCTTTTCAACGACGGCGCTGTGTTCGGCCGCACTGCGGCGGCACGCAGAATAGTCGGCTGGCCGGAGGTTGACGTTAAAAAAATATGCACGATTCTGCGCGAGGCAATTCACAACGCGCGCGACAGAAAATTCTACACGGCAGACGCGATAATCGGTCTTGACGAAGATTTTATGACGCGTGCCCATATAATGCTTCCGGAAGGTCACGAAAACAACCTTTACAACTGGCTGCTCAATTTCCAGTATGCCAATGAAGAGTATGAAAAACGCTACGCAAATTCGCGTCCTCTTCCGAATGACGGCGATATTTTCGTTTACGGCGACCCGTACTGGTCACATCCGGATTTTCCGCTCGGTTTGGCGTTTTTCTCGCCTGAGCAGAACTGTGCCGCAATTCTCGGCATGCGCTATTTCGGCGAATTCAAAAAAGGAACGCTCACGCTTGCATGGGGAATAGGCGCAAGAAACGGCTACGCAGCGTGCCACGGCGGCATGAAACGCTATAAATTAAAAGACGGTTCCGACAGGAAATTTGTGCTTGCCGTTTTTGGTCTTTCAGGCAGCGGAAAATCAACGCTGACGCACGCAAAACATGACGGTAAATATGATGTTACGGTGCTTCACGACGATGCCGTTGTTATCAACGTCAAGGAAAAATACGCAATCGCGCTGGAGCCTGCCTATTTTGACAAAATGGCGGACTATCCCATCGGCTGCCCTGACAATAAATATTTGCTTTCCCTGCAAAACCTCGGCGTAACGAAAGACAAGGACGGAAAACTTATCGCGGTCAGCGAAGATATACGCAACGGCAACGGCAGAGCTATAAAATCGCGTTACTGGTCGCCGAACAGAATAGACAGAATAGATGAGCCGATTAACGCGGTCTGCTGGCTTATGAAGGATTCATCGCTTCCGCCTGTGCTTAAAATTAACGGTTCGTCTCTTGCCTCTGTTATGGGCGCAACGCTTGCCACAAAACGCACGTCGGCAGAGCATTTGGCACCCGGTGTTGACCCTGACGCCTTGGTTATAGAATGCTATGCCAATCCGTTCAGAACATATCCGCTTTCGATGGATTACGAGCGTTTCCGTCAGCTTTTTGAAGACGGAGTGGACTGCTACATTCTCAACACCGGTTTCTTCCTTGACAAAAAAATTCCGAAGGAAATGACGATTGACATTCTTGAAAAGATAGTCGAGGACAAAGCAGAGTTTGTACCGTTCGGGAATATTCAGGGCATTGAAATCCTCAAAATCGACGGTTTTATCCCTGATTTTTCAGACTCTGCTTACAAAGAACTTTTCCTTAAACGTATGGAAGACAGAGTTAATTTCGTCAAATCACGCGACGTTGAAAAGGGCGGAGTTGACGCGCTTCCGGAAGACGCGAAAAAAGCCCTCGCACAGGTGATGGAAGCGGCTGAAAAAGCCTAACCGCAAAGAGATTAAGCGGAGTTTTCATCTGTGACTCCGCTTTTCGGACAAAAAAATGACTGAACAGGAATTTGAATTTTCGCTTGCCGCCACAGACCCTTGCGGCAGAGTGAAGCAGAAATATCTTCTTGAACTTTTTCAGGAAATGGCAGAAATTGACGCGGCAAAGTATAACTTTGCCGTGTTTCAGACGATAAGCCGCGGAATGACGTGGGTGCTGCGAAATTACCGGCTTGATTTTAAGCGGTATCCGTGCAGGGAAGACAAGATAATGCGTGTGAGAACTTACGCTGAAATCTACCGCAATCTGTTTTCTCTCCGCACCTTTGAGGTCAGAAACGCTGAAGGAGCTCTGCTTGGCACAGCCAGAACGTGGTGGGTGCTGATTGACCTTGAAAGAAAACGTCCGCTGAGGCTGGACAAGGTCGAAGGCATGGAAAATTTCCTTGCGAAAATCTCTGATGAATATCCTGAAGAAGTTAAAATTCCGGGACTTCAAAAAACTGATTTCAAATTTCCGTGGCAGGTGCGCTGGCAGGATTTGGACGTCAACGACCACACCAACCACACTGTTTATTTCAGCTGGGCGCTGGAAAGCGTTCCTTTCGACGTGCCTGAAAAATACGCGCCGGTTTTTGCTGAGGCGCAGTATTTCAAGCCTGTGCCGCGCATGAAAATCGAATGTCATACGGAAGAAATTCCGTATGAAGGGCAGATTCGCTTTGTCCATTCTCTCAGGGACGCGGAGGGGGCGGAATACGCGCGGCTGTTGAGCAGATGGAAAAAGGACGATCGTCCAAAGATCGAGACATTTTAAGCATTTCGTTTATATAGACAAAAGCATAAATAAATGGTATCCTTTTCTTTAGGTACTAATCAACGGGGGGGGGACTGCTATGGAATATATCTGGCAGCTTAACGGTAGAATCAACGCTATAGTGTGGGGACCGTGGATGCTTGCGCTTTTGGTCGGGACAGGAGTATGGTTCACTGTTGTTCTCGGTTTTCCTCAGATCAAGTATTTTGCCGCGACATTCAGGGAAGTATTC
>JAZRZG010000192.1:0-21576 GCA_045601305.1 Synergistaceae bacterium | reverse complement strand
GACGCAGCATTGTCTATCGCCTGTCCCGCTACAAGGTCGCTTGCGCTGTTGAGCGCCGCCGAGCCTGCAAGTCTTGCTTCGCTGAAGGATTTTGCTTTGTCTTTGACTATCGGTTTGGGGGTGTCACCCTGTACTCCCATGACAAGTTCTCCGTCTTCAAGCCATGGGTCGTATTCGTAGTCAAGCATTCCTACGCTGCTTATTACTTTCTTTTTCAGCGGGTTTTCTTTTGTTCCTTCATAGCCTTCCGCTTTGTTTATAAGTATCAGTTTGTCGCCTTCTTCTTCTACCTTTTTGCCTTCAACGTCCTGATAGAGGTTTATTTTAGTACCGGCTACGTTTATTTCGTTTGCTGTTTCAACTATCGTGTCGCCTTTGGCAAAACCGTCGAGGTAGAAGTTGACTGTTGAATTTGTCAGCGTAACCTTGTCGCTGAATTTCGTTTTGCCTTTGAAGTTTGTCGTACCCGTGCTTGTGTAGTTTTTCGCAAACGTGCCGCCTGTGAAGGTGAATAGGTTGCTGTTTTCAACATTGCCTGAAATCTTGCCGGCATCTGTGGTGATTGTTCCTTTGTTCACAACGTCTGCCTTTATCGTGCCGTTGTTGTCGAGTACAACTCCGCTCATTACGTTAATTGTTCCCTGTTCAAGGGCAGTTTCGTTGACGAAACTGTTGTTCAGGTTCAGTGTGCCTTTGCCCTTTACGCCTTTGTCAAACGCAGCTGCGCCCATTGACAGCGTTCCGTTGTTGATTACGTCCGCTTCTCCCGTTGTCCCCTCAAAGGTTACGCCGTCCAATGTCAAAATTCCGCCGGTGTTGACTGTTGCGGCAACGTCGAAATTTTTCATCGTAATATTTTTAATGTTCAGCGTATCACCGGCATTTATCGTTACTCCGTTGTCCTGCATTGCCGCGCCTGTCGTGCTGTCATTTGCGCCGGTCAGCGCGTAACCCGCGCCGTTAATGCTGAATTCCCTGTTTCCGCTTGCGCGGTAAGTGTTGTTCAAGGTTCCCAGCGGAGTGTCGTCAGCCGTTGTTTCATCGGCAGAGAGAGTATAATCGTCATATTTTCCCGCATCGGCAGTGCTGCCTTGGATAATTTCCGGCAGGGTATAGACAATGACTCCCTTTTTAATATCCATAAAGCCGATTTTGTCGCTTCCGCCTTCCTGTGCCTGACTGAATGTGTAGCCGTAACCGCCGCTTGCGTACGCATAAGAGTTGCCTATCAGCATATCGCTTGCCGCCAGCCCTGCGCCGTCGAGATACTGCACCTGCTTGCTGGTGTCAAGCGCCCACTGCGCGTCAGTATGCGTACCGAAAAGGTTAATGCTGCCGTCTTTCAGCGTAATAGTACCGGTAGCTTTTGTGTTGACGAAAATCTTGTCCGATTCCGGAATTACTTCCGCCGCTCCGGCTTCCGCTCCGATATTTACGTCCAGTTTCAGCGACGCGTTGTCCGATGCACTGAAAGTGCCCGCCGTAACCCTGTCGTTCTCCGTAACGCCGTTTATCACCGGGGTTTCCGTCTGCATGTTGAGAACGGCATCGCCGGAAAGGGTCAGTGTATTCTGACCGAATATATTGTTGTTAATGATAAGCTCTCCCGCCGTGACGTTTGTCGTACCCATTTCTGCGGATTCACTTACAGACTCTCCTCCAAACACAGCGCCGCCGAGAATGGTTTTTCCGGCTGAAAAATTCAGCGTGCCGCCTGCGTTAAGCACAGCCACATACGCTTCTACATGACCTTCGTATGCGCCGCTGTTAATCTCAGCGGCTGCGCCTCCGATATTAATCGTTCCCCCATCATAGAGGGCGATTGCTGCCATGCCTTCATCCTGATTCGGCGTTATTTTTGTCGTTCCGGTTGACCTTGCGCTGTTAATATTAACAGTGCCGCCGTCGCTAATATAGACAGACCTTCCTGCGTTGGACAAGTTAATTTCATCTGCAGAAAGTGTGACCGCGCCGGTGCTGACGCCGCTGCCGCTTACGGGGCGGGTCATAATATTGAAAGAGTCATCGTTTCCATTACCGATAATTTCTATCTTTTTTGCCGCGGAGAGATTGACTTCGCTGCCCTCACCCATGGCAGTCAGCGCTACACTGTTACCCTCAACAGAAACTTTTATTTCTTCGGCTGAAAGATTAATCCTGCCGTCATTTCGGGCGACAACAATACCGCCTTCACTATTACCGGCGGCAATATCTATCCTTTTAGCCGCAGAGAGATTAATCCGGCTGCCTCCTTCGTTGGCAAACAAAGCCGCATTGTCTGTTGTGATGGTAATGCCGTCCGTATCATCGGTTCCTGCAGCCGTAATATTGACAACACCGCCGCCGGAGCCTTGCTCGACATCGCCTTCCCCCGGCACATACAGCCTATCACTTGTAAATATTCCGTCTCCGCTGTAGCTGTTGATTATGACGGACGCGGCATTTATGTCCGTTCTGGTTTTGTAATCGTTGTTGACAGCGCCGCTGTCGCCGGCAAGAATAACTGTTTTGCCTGTGATGTTTACGCTTGTTCCCGCTGCAGCCGCGTCGGCAACCCGTTCATAGACGGCGTAAGAGCCTGACTCGTCGCTTGAGATGGTAACGTCTCCTGCCGTTTCGACAGTCTTTCCGGCGTTAACGGTCACGCTTCCCCTGTTGCCGTTAACGTATATGCCGTATTTGTTCTGCGTGAGCGTTACGTTCTCCAAATTGACCGCAGGCGCAGCTTTTGTGCTGTCGCTGTCTGACAGAGAGAAGCCGTAATAAAAATCGCCGACCGTAAGGTTTGAAACGTTCAAATTCGCGCCGCTGTCAAGCTGAATGCCCTCCGTTTCATGGCTGACTTCCGTTCCCTGCCCCGTGTAGTTCCAATCGTTTCCTGTGATGGTAAATGCACGGTTTAAACTCACGAGTTCCGTTTCGTTTTCATCTGCCGTGAACGAATATTCCGCCGCGGTTCCTCCGCTGACGGCATCATGCAGACCTGTTGCCTCTGCCGCGCCGATTACCGTACCGAGAATAAACGACACGAGCATGAATGTTGTTGCGAGTTTCCTGATGTTTCTCTGTTTCATTGTGTTACGCTTCCTCTCTTGTTGAATTTGGAATTTTGAATGTTTATTTTGAATTTATTTTGAATAATTTATGCCCGTTTTATTCGCGAAAGCCGCTTGGCACTGCGGAAGTTCGTCTTCCCCGCCGTCATTCTGCGGAAATCCGTAAGGATTTAGCGCAGAACCCAGTGTCTTTCGGTTTTTTCTTTCAGTAACGGGCTTCGCCCGTAAAGTCACTGGACACTGCGCAAGCCCTTCGGGCTTCGCAGGAAGACAGGGAAAAACCACGGGACGACAGAGATTTCACTATTCCAGCGGTTTTGCTAAGTGCGAGGTGCGAGGTGCTAAGTGCGAGGTGCTAAGTTCCAAGTAACGACGCCGGTTCCCGCGGCATACGCGGGAAGACGGCACAAACCGAGGTACATGCGTAGTTTCCTTGTTTTTGCATCATTCCGCCCAAAATATGCGGAATCCGGCGTCATTGGTCTGCCTTTGCTCCTTTGCGGACTGCACCTCGCCTGTGCGGGACATCAATGGGAGAGAGCTGCCTTGTACGCACTGCAAGGTGTACCTCTGCAAAACAAAGACAGGCAGACGGCTGTTACAGCCGCCCGCCGTATTGCTGAATGTTATTTCTTTATAAGTTTCTTCAGCTCCTCAAGACCTTCTCTGAGCGCCTTGATTTCCGCGTCCTGCGCCGCAATCTTCTCTTTCAGAGCGGTGTTTTCGGCATCCTGCGCCAGATTCTTCTCGTTCAGATACTTCACCTGTTTCTGCAGGTCTGCGCGTGTCTTTGCCGTTTCGCCCTTGCCGAACTTGAAGCTCACACCGGCGTTGTACGCGTTCTGGCTGTTGCCTACGCTTGTTGACGCGCTCATCATCAGGTTCGGCGACGGTTTGTACGCTACACCTATTGCTCCCGCGCTTTCGCCTCTGTAATTACCGTATGCCACCGCTCCGACAAATTTGTCGCCTTCTTCGCCGCTCGGTTCTGCGTAGTGCAGACCTGCCAACGCCGCGGAAATCGCTCCGACTTCCTTGATTTCGCCCGAAACAGCGTTAAGTTCATTCCGCATTGCGCCGATTGCCTGTCCTGCCGTGTTGGCAAGGCTGCTAAGCTGTCCGTAGGTCGCCGCGTCTGTCGGTTTGGTGCCGTCTGCTACGTTGACTATTTTGCGTTCGCTGCCTTTGGCTCCTACCGACACCACGTTGCTTTCGGTTACTTCAGAATTGTTGCCGAGCGCTACGGAGTTTGTGATTTTCGCGCCTATTTTCACGTTGTTGCCGAGTACAAAGTTGTAGTCTCCGGCTATTTCGTTGTTGTTGCCAAACGCGTAGCTTTCGTTTCCCGTAACTTTGTTCGGGTCGCCGAACGCGCCTGACGCTTTGCCTGTCACTATGTTGCCGAAGCCTACCGCCGTTGATTTTTCTCCTTCTACACGGCTGTTTTCGCCTATCGCTATGCCGCTGATTGCCTTTGTATCTCCTTTTGCAGGGTCGCCTTCTTTATAGCCGACTGTCGCGCCCTTGCCTATCGCTATACCGGCTGTTGACTTTTCTGATACTGCCGAGTTGCTTGCGATTGCTACCGCGTCGTCTGCTTTCGCCTCCGCGGCTTTCGCGCCTTCGGAGGTTTTTCCGCTGATTACGCCGCTGCTGCCGCTTCCGCCATGCTCCGCGACGTAGTCTTTCATCTGTCCGAAGTTAACCGCGTCGCTGTCTTCTGTTCCGGCTTTTACGTTTTTGATTGTCGTTCCGCCGCTGCCTTCAAGCGCGATTTCTGTCTTGTCCGCGTTGTAGTGCACCGCGTTCGCGTCGTCTCCGCCGCCGCCGCTGCCGCCATTTGCCGCAACATAGTCTTTCATCTGTCCGAAGTTGACCGCGTCTGTATCTTCGCTGCCTGCCGCAACGTTTGTTATTCTGCGTTCGCCGCCTGCGTAGCCGACGGAAATGGTGTTTGCCGCAGACGTTGCGGAGTTGCTGCCGAGGGCAACGGAATTGTCATGCGTTGCCTGAGCGTCGTTGCCGAACGCTATTGAGTTTGCGCCTGAAGCAATAGTGCCCTGTATTTTTGACGAGTTGCCTATCGCAATAGCCTTTTCGCCGCTTGCGGTTGTGCCCTCCGGCGCCGGAAGTTCACCCATCTGATCTACCATTGACGCACAGGTGAAACCATACGGTGCCAAAGTACTGTCAACCACAGCCACAAAATCTTCAACATCCATCGCTTTCAGCGCCTCTAAATCCATACTGGCAAACGGTCCGCCGGGGTCCGTGAAAAGATCGATGTTCAAGTGTCCGCTGCCGGGAATTTCACCTTTCAGAATCCCTTGCAGATAAGTGCCGTAATACGCATTTTTAGCTTCTGCTGACAAAGACATCGAGCCTAACGCTATCGTACCTGCCTCTGCCGCTTTGGCGCTCGCGCCGAACGCAATGGCATTGTCCTTCAGCGCTTTTGCGTTTCTACCGAACGCAAAAGCATTTTCGCCTGCGTACATATACGGGTCATCATCGCTGCCCGAACCGCTTATTACCGTGTTGCTGCCGGCAACGGCATTCTCGCCGAACGCAAATGAATTGTTGCCGTACGCCGTACTGCCGACTGCCTGCGGATCATGTTCGCCATAGAAAAATCCTCCGCCGGCAAAAGAACCATTGCCTATCGCATAGGATCGATAGCCAATTACTAAGGTACTGTAGCCGTCAGCGTTCGTACTTCTTCCGAATGCAGCGGAAGCATCGCCTTTGGCTTCCGTATAGCAGCCCATCGATATGGAATATGAACCGGCGGCGTTTGTCTGGTTGCCCAGCACAACGGAGTAATACCCTTTTTCAGACGCATCCAAATTGCTGTTAAGTATTCCTGTATTGCGAAGCGTTGTCAGCTCCGTGTCAGTCAATCCGCTGCCCGCGATTGCCGCGTTCAGCTGTCCGACGTTGACCGCGTCCGTATCTGCGCTGCCCGCCGCAACACCCGTTATTCTGCGCTGTGCCGTTGCGCTGCCGACCGCGATTGTGTTGCTGGCTGTAACCACAGAACCGGCGCCAAGCGCTACGGAATTTGTAAAACTGCCTGTTGTCGCGTTGTTGCCTATTGCAACGGTGTTTGCGCCTGTCGCCGACGCTCCGTTGCCCATCGCTATCGTACCGGCTGTACCCGCCGCGTCGCTTTCCGTGCCTGCAACAGCGCCAAGACCAAACGCGAAGGAGCTGTCGCCGTAGGCTGTTGCACCGTCTTCCGAATCGGCTCGACTGACGTGATATCCGCCGCCGGCAAAAGAGCCTTTTCCTGCCGCGGTTGATAAGAAGCCCATCGCAACGGAAGAAGCGCCGCTTGCGCACGTCTCACTGCCTATTGCCACGGAATAAAGACCGCTTGCCTCTGTGTACAGACCCATCGCCATGGAATAGTTGCCGCTTGCGCACGTTTCTTCGCCCATCGCAACGGAATAGTTGCCGCTTGAGCACGTCATATAGCCCATCGACGTGGAATAATCTCCGCTTGCGTTCGTCTTGTAGCCCATCGCAGTGGAATAGTTGCCGTATGCGCCTGTCTGGTAGCCCATCGACGTGGATGCCTTTCCGCTTGCGTTCGTACTACCGCCCATCGCAACGGAATAGTTGCCGCTTGAGCACGTCATATAGCCCATCGACGTGGAATAATCTCCGCTTGCGTTCGTACCGTTGCCCATCGCCGTGGAAGTATTTCCGCTTGCGTTCGTACCGTAGCCCATTGCAGTGGATTTCTCTCCGCTTGCGTTCGTATCGGTACCCATCGCCGTGGAATAGGTTCCGCTTGCGTTCGTACCGTAGCCCATCGCAGTGGACTTCTCTCCGCTTGCGCTCGTCTCGTAGCCCATCGCCGTGGAAAACATTCCGCTGGCGGTCGTCTCGGTACCCATCGCCGTGGAATAGGTTCCGCTTGCGGTCGTACCGATACCCATCGCCGTGGAAAAAATTCCGCTGGCGGTCGTTTTGTAGCCCATCGCTGTGGAATAATCTGCGTAGGCGGTCGTTTCGTAGCCCATCGCCGTGGTATGTTTTGCGCTTGCGTTCGTCTGGTAGCCCAACGAAACGGAATAGTCGCCGCTGGCGTTCGTGCCGTAGCCCATCGATATTGCGTTTAAGCCTTTGGTTTCATCGCCGTCAACACCCGCTACCGCGCCGATGCCGAACGCAAAGGAGCTTGTGCCGTAGGCTTTGCCGCCGGGGCTTGTTCCGTCTCCGCCGCCGGCAAAGGAGCCTATGCCTGCCGCGTTCGTCTGGTAGCCCATTGCCGTGGAATAATTTCCGACTGAGTTCGTCTGGTAGCCCATCGCTACGGAAGCCTGTCCCCCGGATGTCGTTTTGGAGCCCATCGCTACGGAATACTTTCCCTCGGCGGTCGTTTCGGAGCCCATCGCTGTGGAACTATCCGACTCGGCTGTCGTCTTGTAGCCCATTGCCGTGGTATAGTCTCCTTGGGCTGTCGTTTTGTAGCCCATCGTTGTGGAATAATCTCCGCTGGGGTCCGTATCGTAGCCTATCGCCGTGGAGTAGTGTCCGCTGCTACCCGTACTGCGGTCTTTAACCTTTATGCTGCCATATGAACCGGCTTCCCAAACTCCGCTGCCGCCTGCCGCGATTGCCGCGTTCAGTTGTCCGACGTTGACCGCGTCCGTATCTGCGCTGCCCGCCGCAACGTTTGTTATTCTGCGTTCGCCGCCTGCGTAGCCGACGGAAATGGTGTTTGCCGCAGACGTTACGGAGTAGCTGCCGAGCGCCACAGAATTGTCGTGCGTCGCTTTCGCGTCATTGCCGAACGCTATTGAATTCTTGCCGGAGGCAATAGTTCCCTCCGGGGAGAGCGAGTTGCCTATCGCAATGGCATTTTCGCCGCTGGCGGTTGTACCGGCAGGATCAGGAAGACCGAGCATTTTCCCTAATATTGTTATATCATAACCGGGCATTATTGATAACGCCTCGTTTATTGTCGAAACAAACTCGTCAACCGACTTTGTTTTCAGCGCATTTATTTGAGTATCGTTCATTGAAAATTCACTTTTAAAAAGACCTTCAATTAGCGCAAAAGCGTCCGGATTACTGATTGTTCCTTTGAGAATATCTTGTATGTACTTGCCGTAATATTTGTCATCAGCGCCGGGTAACAGAGAGCCGAACGCGATTGTGTTGTCCAGTACAGCTCTTGCTCCTCTTCCAAACGCAACCGCATGATTGCCTGTGTATGCGTAAATATATGGGTCATCTTCCTCTCCCGTGCCGCCTATTATTTGTGGGCTGCTGCCGGTAACGGCGCCCTCGCCGAACGCAAAGGAACTCATGCCGTACGCAGTTCCGCCAGCATAATGGGTTTCTGCCGCTAACTCAGTGTTGTATATAAATCTGCCGCCGCCGGCAAAGGACCCTGACCCAACGGCATTTGAGCGAACCCCCATCACCACGGAAGCTTTGCCGCTGGCGGTCGTATGGTCGCCCATCGCCACGGAAGCATCTCCGCTGGCGGTCGTCGTATCTCCCATCGCCGTGGAATAATCTCCGCTTGCGGTCGTATAGGCGCCATTAAGTATTCCTGTCGCGCGAAGCGCTGCTATTTCGTCGTCAGTCAATACGTCTGCCAGCGCGGGTGAAATCGTGCTGAAGACGAGTGATAAAAGCATGATGATTGCCGCGAGTTTCCTGATGTTTCTCTGTTTCATTGTGCTACGCTTCCTCTCTTGTTGAATTTTGAATGTTTATTTTTGTGAAATTGTCACTTTTTCTTCTAAAACCCAACGGGCTTCGCCCGTAAAGTCACTGGACACTGCGCAAGCCCTTTGGGCTTCGCAGTGAGACGAATATTTTTTAACCGTCATTCTGCGGAAGTCCGTAGGACTCAGCGCAGAATCCAGTGTCGTTAGTGTGTTTATCACTGTTCTTTTCGCATACAGCCGTATGCAAAATATACTGAACGAACACACCAAAAATGTTATATTTTCTTCGGCAAATTGTCAAGAATTTTCTTCTGTTTTTTGCGGACAAAAAACAACAGGGCAGAGATTTTACTCTCTGCCCTGTTGTTTTACATTTTGAAATCTGTTTGCGGCTCAAAGTACGGTTTGCCGTTCTCGTCATATTTTAGAATTTCCTGCCGCTCAAGCAGTGTACAGCGTATGACAAGAAATCCGCCCTTTGTGTGGCGAAAGACCGAAAGCCAAGGCACAACGCCCTGCTTGCGCGCTTCCGGAGGAAGTATGCAGTTGAGCGACTTTCCGAACTGTCGTTTGAGATATTCCGTCAGCTTGATGTTTCTGCAAAACTGCATAGGCTCTGTGCCTTTCACCTGAAAATCTATCAGCTTCTTATGTCTGATATTCTTTTTCACAGGCACAACTCCGCCTCTCATCTTCACCTCGAATTTCGGATTTCGGTGCTTAATTTTGTCTGTCTTTCTGAACATATTTTCACCCCTTTCGTAGGTTCACGCTGTCAGCTGTCAGCTAAAACCTGAACCTTGTTTTTATAAAAAGATATGACAAACATAGCCGTCAGCAGTTAGCTGTCAGCCGACAGCCGACAGTCAACCGCTGATAGCTAAAAACCTGCGCAGGCGTTTGTTGCTCACGATGTTGCTCTGATAGAGGACCGCGTGTTTAGTAATGAATCCCGCTGTCCCCGACAGCAGTTACCGAAGTATTCATTCCCATAGCGCATTGGCAGCGGGCTTGTCAGCACCGTGAACGCATGACGTCGATGCGATTTAAGTATGACTTAATGCACGGATGTCCTGCCGGTGAAAAAAGCCTTCCGTAAGCTAACCCGACAGGGCAGAACTAAGTCATTCAAGGGACAGGAGGACAGGCCGACATAAATTTATGCGCCCAAACTCTCCTTGCCCTTCACTATACCAAGACGGATTTTTTGCACTTTTTGGAAACCACTTTCGTACAAAGCCTGTCCGGGACTGTGTTTGTTGGTGGCTTTATAACCTTTAAGGGCGCACATAGCACTTAGCACTTAGCACTTCGGAAAAGCGAAAGCAGCTAACGACTGACGACTTTCATATCCCTGCAAACCCTGATAAACACTGTGCTAATAAAAAACCGGTTTCCAAAAAGTGCCAAAAATCCGTCTTGTATATATGGGGGTGAGAGAGAAATGAATATGAAAAACGGGAGTATAGGAGACGGGAGAATGAGAAACGGGGGTATAAAACACGGGAGTATAAAAGACGGGAGCAAAAAAACGGGAGTCGGGAGTCGCAATTCGGGAGTTAGAAAAGCCAGACCCAAGACACGGGATTCCGCATAGAAGCATTGCGGAATGACGGTAAAAAAGTTTTAAAGCTGACAGCCAACAGCGCGAGCGCCCAGCATCCTGCAAGCTAAGCCGCAATATGAAAGCTCCGGAGAAAGTCGGCGATTTTGATTGGATATTTATGCAGAAAACGCTTGAAAAATCGGTGTTTATGCCTTAAAATCTGCGCTTAAGGAAGCCGGCGATTTTGTCACCGGCAAGTGGTATTTTACGACACTTCACAGCAGGTCGCACAAAAACAGAGGTTAGTTGTTTTTTATTTGCTGATTTTTATTTCACAATAAAACGAAACGGGATGGGCGATATGAGAAAAATTAAGCTGAATGATATTACTTTGAAGGAATATGGCGAAGACCACGGTTTTACCATAAGCTACAAAGATTTGATAGAGGTTTCTAAAATTCTGGACAAGCTTCGTGCTGATGTCATTACTCTGCCGCCGATTACGGAAGCAAAGCTTGCGAACACTATAATTCATACAATTACTGCCGCTGTTTCTCACAGTACGATAGCCATGTCGGCGGGTGTCACCGAGGAATCGCTGCAAACGGCGTGGAGCGCTGTCTGCGGCGCAAAGCATCCGAGGCTTTATCTTGAACTGCCTGTTTCTACTGTGCAGATGGAGTTTATGACGCAGAAACGCCCCGACAGTCTGCTTGCGACGATTACGGACATTACCGGCAGGGCAAGGAAGCTTTGCGGTGACGTGGAGTTTGTCGCACAGGACGCTACGCGCGCGGAATTTGACTTTCTTGTTAAGGCGGTAAATGCCGCAATAACTGCCGGCGCAACCACAATTACGCTGTGTGACAGCGCGGGTACTATGCTGCCTGAGGAATTTACGGCGTTTTTGAACAAGCTGTATGCTGCCGCGCCGAAGCTCAAAGAGGTAAGTCTTGGTGTACGCTGTGCAAACACGCTTTCCATGGCAGCGATAAACGCTTATGCCGCCATGCAGGGCGGCGCATCGGAGATTTGTGCCGCCGTTTGCGCGGGGCATGCGCCTGCGGCGGCAGATTTTCTGAAGCTGCTCAGAACGCGTGCTGATTTGTGCGACGTGTCGTTTGACGTCAAGATGACAGAGCTTAACCGCGGCATGGAGCAGATTGCGATGATTACCCGTCCGAGGCAGGAGAAAAACGCAAAAGAATCTAACGCGGCAATATTCAGCGGCGCTGCAGACTACGAAATTCTGCTTCAGACGGGCGACAGTCTCACCACTGTTGCCGCCGCGGTCAGAAAACTCGGCTATGAACTGTCGGAGGAAGACCTTGCGAAGGTGTTTGAGAGTTTTAACTCTGTTGCCGCCAAGAAATCTGTCGGCACAAAGGAGCTTGAGGCTATTATCGCTTCTTCTGCCATGCAGGTGCCGCCGACGTACAAGCTTGCAAGCTACGTTATCAACTGCGGCAACCGCATAAGCACCACGGCGGTTGTTCACATGGAAAAAAACGGCAAGGCGGTGCAGGGCATGGCTATGGGAAACGGTCCTATTGATGCCGCGTTTCTTGCCATTGAGCAGATTACGGGCAGACATTACGATTTGGACGATTTTCAGATTCAGGCTGTTACGGAGGGGCGCGAGGCAATGGGCTCAACGCTTATCAGGCTGCGTTCGGAGGGCAAGCTTTATTCGGGCAACGGCATTTCGCCTGACATCATAGAAGCGTCAATCAGGTCATACATGAACGCGCTGAACAAGATTGCGTTTGAGGAGGCTCAGGCATAAATGAAGCTTTCCGTTTCCACTTGCGGCTGGCGTGACAAAAGCTGGACAGAGCTTTGCGCGTTTGCGGCAGAAACAGGCTTTGAGGGTATTGAGGTTCACGAGCAGTGGCAGCCGCTTTATTCAGGCAGCCGTCTGCTTGACCCTGTTATCGCGAACGCGGCAAACCGCGAGCTGATAGACAAAAAGCTCTCGATACCTTGTATTGACCTCAGCTGTGACATTGCAGACGGCGAAAAGAGGAACGAGGTTGCCGAAAAGATTTCCGAAGCGCTTCTGACGGCACGTCAGCTGCATGTACCGAATGTCCGCATAGCTGCCTACGGCAGCGGCGAAAACGCTGACGAAAATGTGAGCGCGCTTGTCGCCGAACTGCTGCCGAAAGCCAGAAAATGCGGCGTTTCGCTGCTTATAGAGACGCTTGGCATATACGCGGACACAAAACGGCTGTGCAGTCTGCTTGACTCTTTCGCGGACGATTATCTCGGCGCGCTGTGGGACGTTCACAACACGTGCCGTGACGGCGGAGAGACGCCTGACGACACTGTAACGCGTCTTGGCGCGTATATCCGGCACGTTCATCTGAAAGACTCCGCCGTTGCCGAAAACGGCGAGGTTTCTTACTGTCTTATCGGCGAAGGCACTCTGCCGGTTGCGGACATTATGCGCGCGCTTTATTCCGTAAACTACGACGGGTTTATCTCTATGGAGTGGAAGCCTTTTTGGGACGAGGTTGAATTTGACCTTGAGCTTGCGGCGCTTCACTTCATAAACCATGTGCGTCTTTACGGCGACACTGCGCGTCAGACGAAAAAGCTTCGTGTTTATGAGAACAAGACGGGCACAGGCAAATTCCCGTGGCAGAAGGACAAGCTGATTGAATGTACGTTCAGCAAGGTGCTTGACCGCATTGTTGAGGAATTTCCCGACCAGTACGCGTTCAAATATACAACGCTTGATTACACGCGCACTTACGCAGAATTTCGCGACGATGTTGACGAATTTGCGCGCGCGCTTGTTTCTCTCGGCGTTAAGCCGGGCAGCCACGTCGCTGTTTGGGCAACTAATGTTCCGCAGTGGTTTATCACGTTTTGGGCAACGGTAAAAATCGGCGCTGTGCTTGTTTCTGTCAACACGGCGTACAAACTGTCGGAGGCGGAGTATCTTTTCCGTCAGTCTGACACACATACGCTTGTCATGATTGAGGGCTACAAGAAGGTGTCAAACTACAAAGCGATTATGCAGGAGCTTTGTCCGGAGCTTGCGAACACAAAGCCTGGAGAGCCTCTTGCCTGTAAACGTCTGCCGTTTCTTCGCAACATAATCACGGTCGGTTTCCGTATGGACGGCGCGCTCAGCTGGGAAGAGGCGTGTGACAGGGCGGAGCTTGTGCCGCAGGAGGAGCTCAGCCGCCTTGCGAACGCGGTCAATATCCATGATGTCTGCAATATGCAGTACACGTCAGGCACGACAGGCTTTCCTAAGGGTGTTATGCTTACGCACTACAATGTCGTGAACAATGGAAAATGTATCGGCGACAGAATGGATCTCTCCACAGCAGACAGAATGATGATACAGGTGCCTATGTTTCACTGTTTCGGAATGGTGCTGGCGATGACCGCCTCGATGACTCACGGAGCGACGCTTTCGCCGCTTCCCTACTTCTCCACGAAGCCGTCGCTTGCCTGCATAAATCAGGAGAAAATCACCTGTTTCCACGGTGTGCCGACAATGTTTATAGCCATGCTTGAACACCCTGATTTTGAAAAAACAGATTTCAGCTGCATGCGCACAGGGATTATGGCAGGAAGTCCCTGCCCGATTTCGAAAATGCGCGATGTTGTAGATAAAATGAACATGAAGGAAATCACCATAGTTTACGGTGAAACCGAACTTTCGCCGGGCTGCACGATGTCAGAAGCCGATGACCCGCTTGAAGTCCGCGTTTCCACAGTAGGCAGACCTCTGCCGGAAATAGAATGCCGCATAGTGAACCCTGAAACAGGCGAAACCATGGGCGACAACGAGGTCGGCGAATTTGTGGCGCGCGGCTACAACGTTATGAAGGGTTACTACAAAATGCCGAAAGCGACAGCGGAAACGATTGACGAAGACGGCTGGCTGCACACGGGAGACCTCGCCTGCCGCACGCCGGAGGGCAATTACCGCATCACAGGACGTCTCAAAGACATGATTATCCGCGGCGGAGAAAACATTTATCCGAAAGAACTTGAAGAATTTCTGTACACACACCCGAAGGTTAAGGACGTTCAGGTCATAGGCGTTCCCGATGAAGCTCTGGGTGAGGAGGTTATGGCGTGTATCGTGCTCAAAGAGGATACAGAAGCAGCGGAAGCGGAAATTAAAGATTATGCCGCGGCGCATCTTGCAAAGCACAAGGTGCCGCGATATATTAAGTTTATGAAAGATTTTCCGATGAATGCCGCCGGCAAGATTCTGAAATATCAGATGCGCAAGGACGCGATAGAAGAGCTGAAGCTGCAGACGGCAGACGCGGTGGAAACGGCATAAAAGCAGCATTTAGCACTTAGAAATAATCGTTGTGCCGCAGATTTTTGCGGTATTCTGCAGCGTTAAAGGGTTATTTTCAAACTCGGAGACTAATCGGTACTTGGTAATTTGGTTTTAACATTCCTCAAGAGAGGTGACAGATATGAGACAGAACAAAGAACTTGCAGTAATGGACGGTAACGAAGCGGCGGCATACATTGCCTACGCGTTTTCCGAAATAGCCGCCATCTATCCTATTACGCCGTCGTCGCCGATGGCTGAAAAAACGGACGTTTGGTCGGCAAACGGCAAGAAAAACATCTTCGGTCAGACGGTCAAGCTTGTTGAAATGCAGTCAGAAGCAGGCGCAATAGGCGCTGTTCACGGGGCTGTGGAAACAGGCGCTCTTGCGACGAGTTTTACGTCGTCACAGGGGCTTATGCTTATGATTCCCGTAATGCACCGTATTTCAGGGCAGCGTCATCCGGCGGTGCTTCACGTTGCGGCGCGTACGGTCGGAACTCACGCGATGTCTATTTTCGGCGACCATTCGGACGTTATGAACTGCCGTCAGACAGGCTGGGCGCAGCTTTGTTCAGGCTCTGTTCAGGAGGTTATGGATCTTGCGGCAGTCGCGCATCTTGCGGCAGTCAAGGGGCGTGTGCCTTTTATGCACTTCTTTGACGGATTCCGCACCTCTCACGAAATAGACAAGATAGAGAAAATGGATTACGCAGATCTCGAACCGCTTCTTGACAGAGAGGCTCTTGCGCTGTGGCGTCAGAGCGCGCTTAATCCTGAGCACCCCGTGCTTCGCAGCACTGTTCAGAACCCTGACATATATTTTCAGGTTCGTGAAGCGAACAACCGCTTCTACGACGATCTTCCGGATATTGTCGAGGATTATCTTGCCGACATCAGCGACATTACGGGGCGTGAATATCACCTCTTTAACTACTACGGCGATCCGCTGGCAGAGGACGTTATCGTTGCCATGGGCTCTGTTTCGTCAACAATCAAAGAAACGGTCGATTATCTCAACGCAAGGGGACGCCGCGTCGGTTTTCTGCAGGTACATCTTTACCGCCCGTTCTCTGTGCGTCACTTCATTGAAGCTCTGCCGGACACAACGCAGCGTATTGCGGTGCTTGACCGCTGCAAGGAGATGGGCGCAGCGGGAAATCCGCTTTACGAAGATGTTTGTGCCGCGTTTAACGGCAAGGGCGTGACGGTTGACATTATCGGCGGACACTACGGTCTGTCGTCAAAAGACACAGACCCTGCACAAATCGTTGCGGTTTATGACAACCTCATAGCACAGCGTCCGAAAAACGGTTTCACGATAGGCATTGAAGATGACGTGACGGGTCACTCGCTTGACTGCCGTTATTCCGTTTACCCCGACGCGCCGAAACAGCACAGCTTCAAATTCTGGGGCTTGGGCGGCGACGGCACAGTGGGCGCCAACAAAAACACGATTGACATTGTTGCAGACAACACAGACAAATACGGACAGGCTTATTTTGTATATGACGCCAAAAAATCTCTCGGCGTAACGATTTCACACCTTCGTTTCAGCGATGAGCCGATTCGTTCAGCATACCTCGTGCGTCAGGCGGATTTTGTCGCGGCACACAACAAGGCATACGTGCTGAACGATTTTGACGCAGCCTCAGAGCTTCGCTATGGCGGCACCTTCCTGCTCAACTGCGACTGGACAGCGGAAGAAATAGAAAAAATGCTGCCGGCAAAAGTAAAGCGCGCACTTGCCGAACGAAACGCGCAGTTCTACATAATAGACGCGGTTGAAATCGCTCAGCGCCACGGTCTTGGCAGTCACGTCAACATTCCGCTTCAGTCAGCCTTCTTCCACCTCACCGGAGTTATGCCGGTGGAACAGGCTGTTGCGCTGATGAAAAAGGCAATCGAAAAAACGTACTTTGCCAAAGGCGAAAAGGTTGTGGCGCAAAATATCGCCGCAATAGAAGACGGCGGCAAATGTCTTGTGAAAATTGAAATACCGGAAAGCTGGAAAACGGCAGAGGACGCGCCTGTTGAAGACACACGCGACGTGCCTCCGATTGTCCGCAATATGCTTGACCCGGTTAATGTCCAGAAAGGCGACAGACTGCCGGTCAGCGCGTTCCTCGGTTACGAAGACGGCACGGTGGAGCTTGGGCTTACCGCCTACGAAAAACGCTGCGTGGCAACACAAGTGCCTGAATGGGACGTGACAAAATGCATTCAGTGCAATCGCTGCGCGTTTGTATGTCCGCACGCGGCAATTCGTCCGTATCTGCTTGACGAAAAGGAAGCGGCAGAAGCGCCGAAAGGCATGCTGATGAAAAACGCGCTCGGCAAAGGTCTCACAGACTACAAATTCTCAGTGCTGATAAGCAAAGAAGACTGCACAGGCTGCGGAAGCTGTGCCGCCTCATGCCCCGCAAAGGAAAAAGCGCTGAAAATAGTACCGTTTGCAGAGTCAAAATCAACGCAGGAAGAATGGCAGTACGGACTCAGTTTGTCAGACAAAAAAGTACCAGACCGCTGGACAGTGAAAAACAGCCAGTTCTACACCCCGCTGCTTGAATTCTCTGCCGCCTGCGCAGGCTGCGGCGAAACACCGTACGCAAAACTCATGACGCAGCTCTTCGGTGAACGCGTGTACTGGGCAAACGCAACAGGCTGCTCACAGGCATGGGGAGGCGCAATGCCCGGAATACCTTACACGAAAAACAAGGAAGGCAGAGGGCCGGCATGGAGTAATTCATTATTTGAAGACAATGCGGAATTCAGCCTTGGTATGTGTCTGTCAGTCAAACAGCAGAGAGAAGCTCAGCAGATACGCGCAAACAGACTGCTTGAACTCGGCGGAGACGACATTCCTCAGGCAGAACTCAAAGCATGGCTTGAAGCATTCGACAACTTCGAAAAATCAAAAGAAACAGGCGACAGGCTTGCTGCTGCCCTTGAAAACAAAGTTGGTGCCTTAACGGGCGAGAAAAAGCGCGTTGCGGAGGATATACTGCTTAACAAAGACCAGCTTTCCAAAAAGACATTCTGGATGTACGGCGGAGACGGCTGGGCATACGACATAGGCTTCGGAGGACTTGACCATGTGCTGGCAAGCGGTCAGAACCTGAACGTGCTTATCGTTGACACGGAAGTATATTCCAACACGGGCGGACAGTCGTCAAAGGCAACTCCGCTCGGCGCTGTTGCGCAGTTCTGCAAATCGGGCAAGATTACGGGCAAAAAAGACTTAGGCGCGATATTTATGACCTACGGCAACATCTACGTGGCGCAGGTCGCCATGGGCGCTGACGCAGCCCAGCTTGTGAAAGCGCTGAAAGAAGCGGAAGAATTTGACGGACCCTCAATCATCATCGCCTATGCGCCGTGCGCGGCACATGGAATTGTGCGCGGCATGAGCAGCACTCAGGAAGAGATGAAACGCGCCGTTGAAGCCGGCTACTGGACACTCTACCGCTACAACCCGTCGCTCGAAAAACCGCTGACAATCGACTCAAAAGCACCGACGCTTGCCTACGGAGAATTCCTTGACGGTGAAGTGCGCTACAACTCCCTGAAACGCACCTTCCCGGAAAACGCAGAAAAGTTCTTCAGCAAGGCGGCAGATGACGCGGCAAAGAAGTATGCCAAATACAAACATATAGAAGAAAACCAGTAAACAGCGCAGGGCACACGATAATTTACAGACCGCCGCGAGGCGGTCTGTCTTGTTTTGTGTGTAAAGGCGTTTTTGTCAGTGTTCAACAACGTTTGTACCATTAGTGCCCGCGGTTCTGAAACGAAAAAAACGATATAATATGAGTTATAAGATATTGACTATTACTGATTATAAAATTTGGAAATTGTCGTTTAACAACTTTTCATACGCTGATTTTATGATAAAATATATCCCGTTGGTTTTTTGGAAAGGGAGTCAGTAATGCTTAGAACAGGCTTAACAGGCAGTATCAGTTTTACGGTAACAAAATCTATGACAGCCAAAAAAGTTGGCAGCGGTACAATGGACGTTCTTTCAACCCCAATGCTCTCGGCATATATGGAAAAGTGTGCCTGGCGAAGCGTGGCAGCAGAACTCAAAGAGGGAGAGTCAACCGTAGGCGCTGCCATTGAACTTGTCCACACCTCTCCGACACCGGTGGGAATGAAAGTGAGATGTGAAAGTGAGCTTCGCAGTATTGACGGCAAAAATCTGACCTTCATGATAACAGCTTTTGACGAAGCTGGAGAGATTGCCAGAGCAAAACATGAACGCTGCATAGTTACCGATGAAAACTTTCTGATCAAAACCGCTATGAAACTCAAAAACTGATTTCCACAAAAACAGGTTTCCATTTTTCAAAAGTATATTATATATAGAAGAAAGTTTGAGAAAAAGCAAGAGAACCCCAAAAGGTTCTCTTTTGTGTCCTCTCGAATTTTTGGACACTTCACGGAATTTCGGAGAATCAGTGATTGGAGACAGAAATGAACCAATTTTCGCGAAGAGCATACTTGAAGCATTTTGGCAAGAACACATCGCACATAAAATAAGCCGTCAGTTGTTGCTCTGTGCCGTTGCCGCGCTCTGTACCCAAGCGGGAATTGCCCTGTAACACGGTTGCCTTACTGCGTTATGCATAGGCGGACAATCCCTCCGCCGCTTTCGTCAGTATAAAAGGCGCAAGGAGAAAAGTCGCTGGTACTCCCGCTGAAAGAAAACAGTATCGGCATAGAGCGTGTCATATTCCTTAGTGCGGCTGCCGAGGTTGCGCACCGATTGTTCAAGCACATTTGCTGTATGTGCTGTCGTGTTTGAGACATCGCTATTCCCTGCGGTTATCTGTCTGAATTTGGTGTTAATTCAAAATTCAAAAATTAAGCGTGCATATTCTCCCCCAAGATGCACGGTTGATGACTGCCTAAGGAATACGGAGCATATTGAGAGCGTATATAAATTAGTTCATATCGACGTTTCAAAAATAATAGTCATATATAGTCAATATCTTAACACACAAAATATGCTGTGTGATGCCGCTGCTGAACTAATTTTGAGAACCGCGCAAAGGCAGTGTACGCAGCTTTTCGTACGCATGCGTAAGTATTTTTGCGTTTGTTTTTCGGAATATGTTTGTTAAACTGCGTTATAATAGAAACGGAAAGAAGATGTTAATATGCTTGAATTTGGCAGAGTGGAACCAAAAGACGCTAAAACGTTTATGAAACAGCAGAAATCTGCGGCACAGCGCCCGTCAGCCGATGAGGTCTTATAATGCGGTTTCAGGAAATAACCCTTGACGATATAGAAGTCTTTCAGCCGTTTTTATCAGAGTTCAAAGCAAGAACCTGTGATTTCACGGTCGGCGGCTTGTTTATGTGGCGTAAAATCTTTGCTATGCAGTATGCCATGGAAGATAATGTTATATATTCAAGACTTCACAGCGCAAACGGCGATGTGTATTACAATTTGCCCATCGGCGGCAGCATTACCGGCGCGGTAAGCCGTATTCTTGAATATGAAAGACTTCGCAAAACACAAACGGTCAGATTTTGCACCGTTCCTGAAGAATATGTCTGCCTGTTTTCCCACATGCGCGCAGTCGTGACCAGCGAAGAACAATTTTCCGATTATCTGTACAGAGCGGAAGACCTTGCGCTGCTTCCGGGAAGAAAACACAGCGCGCAGAGAAACAGAATACACCAGTTTGAGCGCGAAAACGGCGAATGGAGTTTCACGCCGCTTCAAAAGGAAGATCTGCCTGAAGTTATTGAATATGTAAACGGTGAATTTTGCGCAAGCCACAACGATACGTCCGTTTTTGGGGCAGAAGAACAGAAAATGACGATAGAAGTTCTTGAAAACCCTGAAAAATATAATAATCTGTTCGGAGCGATACTGCGTGCGAAAAATCGAATAGTAGGATTTTCAATAGGAGAAATCAAAGGCGATACGCTTTATGTCCATATTGAAAAAGCCAGCCGAAGCAGCAAGGGTGCCTACCAGCAGCTTACGAAACAGTTTGTAAAGAAATTTTCCGCAAACGGCGTAATGTACGTAAATCGTGAAGAAGATATGGGAGACGAAGGACTGCGCAACGCGAAACTTGCCTACCATCCGGCGGAGCTTCTGAAAAAATACACCGTTGAAGTTGATTTGACATAAAGGCAGTTGTGCAGCAAACAGCCGGTTGGATATTCCAGCCGGCTGTTTTGTTGACTTTTAGCCGTCAGCGCGGAACGAAAAGTACAGTGTGTACAAGATACGGGAGTATGAAACACGGGGGGGTATAAAAGACGGGAGTATAAAACACGGGGGTATAGGAGACGGGAGTATGAAAGACGGGAGTAAAGAAGCAATGAAGAATGAAAAATGAAAAATGAAAAATGAACTTCAAACGTCCGCGTCAGCGGACACCTCAATTGGTAATTAGTCATTGGTACTTGGTAATTCGGTTTTCAGTTTTTCCAACCAACGACTGATGACAAGAACGCACCTCGCACTTAGCACTTAGCACTTCGGAAAAGCGCAATAAGCTAACGACTGACGACTAACGACCAACGACTTTCATATCCCTGCAAACCCTGATAAACACTGTGTTTATAAAAAACCGGTTTCCAAAAAGTGCCAAAAATCCGTCTTGTATATATGGGGGGCGAGAGAGAAATGAATATGAAACACGGGGGTATAGGAGACGGGAGAATGAGAAACGGGGATATAAAACACGGGGGTATAGGAGACGGGAGTATGAAAGACGGGAGTAAAGAAGCAATGAAGAATGAAAAATGAAAAATGAACTTCCAACGTCCGCGTCAGCGGACACCACAATTGGTAATTGGTACTTGGTCATTGGTAATTTGTGTTCTGCCGTCAGCCATCAGCTAACAGCGCGAGCGCAGCGAGCAATACAGCGACGCGAAGCGCAAGTACCGATAACCGATGATTGACAAAAAAACATAGAAAAGATTAAAAAATACAAAAAC
>JAZRZG010000191.1:0-4793 GCA_045601305.1 Synergistaceae bacterium | reverse complement strand
GCGGAACGGCAGACGCAGTGGACTCAAAATCCACCGGGGGCAACCCCGTGGGGGTTCGATCCCCCCTCCCGGCACCAGTTTCTGCCTGTAACACCAACCAACATACAAAAAATCGCCTCACGAATGGTATCGTGAGGCGTCTTATTTATTCTTTAATCTTCGCTGAAGCGTTTCCAGAGTTTTTTGAGCCGTTCAAATATTCTGATTTCCGCGCCCAACTGTCCCGGTATGTAAAATCTGCGTGTTTCGGGCAGGTACTGCTGCGCTGTCCAGTGTCCCGGAAAATCGTGCGGATAAACGTAGCCTTCTCCGTCGTTGCGAAGATGATACGGCACTTCCATAAGGTCTCCGCCGGAAATTGCTTTTGACGCTCTATTTATCGCCATGTACGCGCTGTTGCTTTTCGGCGCGCTCGCAAGGTATATGACACACTCACTCATAATTATTCTTGCCTCAGGCAGTCCTACTCTGTCAACCGCTGCAGCTGTATTCTGTGCCATGACAAGCGCAAACGGGTCTGCGAGGCCTATGTCTTCGGAGGCTGATATGCAAAGCCGCCGGCATATAAAACGGATGTCATCGCCCGCGTCAAGCATTCTCGCGAGCCAGTAAACGGCAGCGTCAGGGTCTGACCCTCTGATTGATTTTATAAGCGCGGAAATGACATGATAATGGTCGTTGGAAGTACGGTCATAGCGCTGTGTGGCGCCTCCGCCGCTTTCGGTTACAATCTGTTCGGTGATTTCTTTTCCTCCTGCCATCGCGACAGACGTAGCGGCTGCTTCTAGTCTTGTAAGCGACTGGCGCGCGTCTCCGCCGGCAAGCGCGGCTATTTTTTCAAGCACCGCGTCTTCCGCAGTACAGCCGAGTTTTCCAAGTCCGCGTTCTTCGTCTGACAGAGCGCGTTTCAGAAGTTTCACCGTTTCGGCTTCGTCAAGCGGCTCCAGCGTATAGACAACCATACGCGAAAGCAGTGTCTTGTTTATCTCAAACCACGGATTTTCAGTTGTCGTGCCGACAAGTATTATGTCGCCGACTTCAACAGAGGGAAGCAGTATGTTCTGCTGTTTTGAATTAAAATGATAGAGTTCGTCAACAAAGGCTATTGCCGAGCGTCCCGTAAGCCTTTTTATGCCCTTTGCTTTTTCAACAAGATCGCGGAGTGTTTCCACCTTGGCAGCGACTGCGTTGATTTCAAGCAGTTCCCTGCCGGTCACTTTCGCCATAAGCCGCACCAGCGTTGTTTTGCCAACGCCCGGGGGACCGTACAAAACACAGCTTGGGACTTTTCCGCCCTCAAGCATTACACGCAGCGGTTTTCCTTCGCCGATTACGCCAAACTGCCCCGCGTACTCGTCAAGTGTGCGCGGGCGCATACGTTCGGCAAGAGGCGTCTCAAACAGAAGTTCTGTGCCGCCGTTAAAAAGATTGTTGTCGTTTTCAGGCATATTCTTTGCTTTGTCACTAAAATCCGCCCGGCCGTGTACGGGAAGGTTTTGATCCGCTCCTGAAAGGAATTGAGCGTTGCCGTACAAACTTGGTCGGTCAGTTAAGTCCGTCACTGTCATACGGTATCAGCTCAGCGCGAATTTTATAATTGTAGGTTCAAAACACGAACCGTATTCCACGCACCGGGCAGAAAATTCCGCGCTATTCCTGTACTTCGAAATTTTCCTTTGTCACTCCGCAAACCGGGCATGCCCAGTCATCGGGAATGTCTTCAAAGGCTGTCCCCGGCATAATTCCGCTGTCGGGGTCTCCGTTTTCGGGGTCATAGATGCAGCCACAGATTGTGCATACATATTTTTTCATTTCGTCTTCTCCTTCCGCAACCGGCTGTTAAAATTTACCGCGTCTGAATTATACAACACTAATGCGATACTTCAAAGAATTTCTGTTCAAGCATTTCCGTGAGCCGTTCAGCTCCGTTTTCAGTTATTCGGTAATCGTCCTCAAGGCGCATGCCGCCCCAGCCTTCAATATAAACGCCGGGCTCAACCGTAAGCACGTCATTTTCTTTCAGCATAAATTTCCGGCGCTTTGAAAGCAGTCCGTATTCATGTATTGAAAGACCCAAACCGTGCCCCAGTCCGTGCGTAAAATATTTGTCCAGCCCATATATTCCAAGCATTTTTTCTGCAAGTTCATGCACGCCGCTGCCGGAAACTCCTGCCGTCAGCACCTCAACACAGCCGTTGTGAACCTGACAGAGCGCGTTGTGCAGCTCTTTTGCCCTGCCGTCTGCGTTTCCGATGACAAAATTTCTCGTTATGTCGCAGAAATAGCCGTTTACTCTTGCGCCGTAGTCAACGGTAACGATTTCACCGCACTTTATTTCCTTGTCTGTTGCCCTGCCGTGCGGCATTGAACTGCGAACACCGGAGGCAACTATCATATCAAAGCCTGTTTCTCCGCCGAGCATACTGATGTTGTAATTGAGAAGCGCTTCAAATTCTTTCTCTTTCATACCGGCACGCACACTGTCAAGCGTATTGAGAAATGCCTTCGCGCCGATTTTGGCAGCCTGTTTGATGCAGTTTATCTCCCACTCGTCTTTTGTGCGGCGGAGGTTCATAACAAAATCATCCGCAGCAGTCCATACGCTGTTTTCAGGCATTGCCGCTTTCCAAAGCGAATGGCTCGTCTGTTCGGCTTCGCACAGGACACTTTTGGCGTTGTGTTTTCTCAGGCTATCGCACACATCGGCTGCAACTCCGATTTTCATTTCCGTTACTTTCAGCGGCGACTGGCTTTTTCCCTGCTCAAAATAGCGTCCGTCAAGAATAAGTTCTTCCGTATCGGCATAAAGCACGAGAGCGCCGCAGGTGCCGCGAAAACCACTCAGATAATAAAGGCTTTCCCAGTTGGAGTCCTCATCGTTCATAACGACAAAGGCATCGCAGTTCACAAGCCTCATATATTCGCGCAGTTTTTCAACGCGCGCGGGCACGTTCTTTTTCATTGTTCTTCTCCTTCGGCGCGGCAGGAATATATGCAGCCGCAGTAATTTTGTCTGTAAAGCCCCAGCCGCCTGCTTTCCTCAACAGAGCGTTTGAAGCCGTTATTCTTCCGCCATACCCTCTCTATCCACTCTACACCGTATTTTTCAGCCGTTTCAGCGCCGATTTTGTTAATCAGCGCGGCATTTTTGTGCGGACTGATGGTCAAGGTAGTGGAAACAGCGTCAAAACCGTTTTCGGCGGCATAACGCACCGCCGCTTCAAGCTGTGTTCTGAAACATTCTTCGCAGCGTTTCCCGCCCTCCGGCTCTTTCGCAAATTGTTCGGCGCGCGAAAACCACGTGGACGGTTCATATTCCGGCAGAACAACGGAAGCCCCCACGGACGCATTGAGCGTTTTTAGAGCTTCCAGCCTTTTTTTGTATTCTTCTTCAGGGTGTATATTGCTTCCGTAGAAATATCCTGTCGTCTCAAAGCCTTCGGCTGTAAATTCCGGCCACGGGATTGTCGCGTCAGGCGCGCAGCATATATGAAGCAGAAGTTTTTTAGGCATTATTCTTCTTCAGCCTGCTCCGCATTTTCTTCCGCAGCCGCGGAACGTTCAGGCAATGGAAGCGTTTTCACGGCAAAAAGAAGGTACCCTGTATGTCCTATCATTGTATCCTGCGGACGAATGCGGCGCGGATCTGTTTTATAGTCGCGAAGCATAATTTCACAGACACGAATATCCACAAAGTTAAATTTTTCCAGAGCTTCAAGCGTCAGCATAATCTGATTTACCGTAGGAACAAGAATTCCGAGATGGCAGCCTGCTTTAAGCGCCTCGTAAGCCTTGTCGATATGCTCCCACGGCTTTGGAATATCTATGTAAACCGCGTCTGCGTCACGCTCTTTGAAACCTTCTTCAAGCTCGCGGACGTTGAATTCTATTCTGTGCGCCACTCCCCAGCGTTCGGCGTTTTTCCTTGCAAGCTCGGAAAACTCCGCGCGTCTGTCATAAGTGCAGACCTTTCCCGTATCTCCTACAAAATTCGCCACCGTACAGCACAGACTGCCTGAGCCGGTACCGCATTCAACGTAAGTACAGCCCGGAAAAATATTGAGGTGCTGAATGATATAACCGGCATCCTTCGGGAATATAATCTGAGTCTGTCTGCGAATGTGCCGCGTATAATCACCGAGCGACGGACGAAGCATGTAATAAAGGTCTCCTTTTTCTGTCCACACACCTTCACCGAACTCGTGATTGAGCAGTTCATCGTGGTTAATCTGCGCAAAATGAGTCCCGAAAGAGGCGCCCGGAGTAACCTTTATCATATAACTGTCACCCTTTTTGGGGTTCCAGATATAAACGAGATCGCCGTATTTAATCATTATTTGAGAAGCGCCTCGACTTCAGCAGCAATATCTTCCGGCGCAAGTTTCATTTCTGCCATTACTTCATCGCTTTTGCCGGACATTCCGTAGTGCGCTGCTCCCATATTCTTAATTTTAACGGCCTTGCCTGCACGGGCAAGCTGCATAGCGACTATTGAGCCCATGCCTGTGTTCACGTTGTGGTCTTCACAGGTCACAAGCGGTTTGTCGCCAAGAAGCGCAAGCAGTTCATCAGTATCAGTCGCAAGCGGCGACGCACAGTGAAGCACTGCCGCGTCAATGCCTTTTTCTTTCAGAATTTCCCTTGCGGCAAGAGCGCGGTTTGCAAAATGCCCCATGGAAAGAATTACAGCATCTTTTCCTTCGCGGATAACATCAATTTTACCGTATTCAAATTTATAATCGCCGCCGAAGAACGGCTCTCCGTTTTCTTTCAGCACTACAGGGCATTTGCTT
>JAZRZG010000190.1:0-12422 GCA_045601305.1 Synergistaceae bacterium | reverse complement strand
TACAACGGCAAAGAAAACAACAAAGGCATAAAATTCTACGGAGGCCTTGCCTATGAATACGAATTTGACGGAAAAGCGACAGGACACATGGAAGAATACGCGATACTTGAGCCGGACTACAAAGGCGGAAGCGGCATAGCGGAAATAGGCTTCAAATACGATAAAGCAAACAGCCCGTGGAAAGTAGAACTCGGCGTAACAGGCGCGGCAGGCAAACGCGACAGCATAGGCGCGAACCTGAACGCGTGGTACGAGTTCGGAAAGTAACTAGCACTTAGCACCTAGCACTTAGCACCTCGGAAAAGCAAATAAGAAGTATGGAATAAATCTACCACCTGCAAGCGGGGTACGAGCGTCCTGCAAGCTGCAGGCTGAGCCGCAAACTATAAACAGCAATATGAAAGCTCCGGAGAAATCCGGAGCTTTGAATTTGACATTTATGCAGAAAACGCTTGAAAAATCGGTGTTTATGCCTTAAAATCTGCGCTTAAGGAAGCCGGCGATTTTCTGAAAAAATTGCTGAAATAACAGTTTGGAATGTGTAAAATTTGGGACAAATTTGCCGTTGAGAAAAGAAAAGGTCAATAAATATCAAACTATATAACCACATTGTTTTTGTGGGCAATTTGCTCAGAAGAATATGCTGTATTTTAGTCCGCTGTACTTTTCACAGGCGGTTTTGACAGTCTTTTTCAGGTTTTTCCAGTATTCCCG
Source organism: Synergistaceae bacterium (assembly GCA_045601305.1). Taxonomy (GTDB): domain Bacteria; phylum Synergistota; class Synergistia; order Synergistales; family Synergistaceae; genus Equadaptatus. The sequence continues at coordinate 11,708 of JAZRZG010000190.1, read as the reverse complement.
ATTGTTTTCAAGATAGATTTCATCGTAAAGCCGTGCAAGGTCAGGGCGGAGTTCTTTTACAAATTTCAGCACCTTTGCTTTGTTCTGCGCTCTCAAATTCAGCGTGTCAAAGGTTATGCGCCTTATGTACGGCGCAGCGGCTTTAAGAATTTCAACCGGCTGGGTGATTTCGGGAAATATCGGTGCGCACATTACTCCTGTTGCTATTCCTTCGCGCTGAAGCAGTTTCAGCGCTTCGATTTTCTGCGCCGGTGACGCTGCGTAAGGCTCTGCAAGCCGTCTGAAACGGTCGTCAAGTGAGGAGAAGGAAAATACTACCTTGACGTAGGGGAATTGCTTAAACAGGTCTATGTCGCGTGTCACAAGGACGGATTTTGTGATAATGCAAAGCTGAACTTCGGCGGGAATAAGCTGTTTTATTATTCCGCGCGTCAGTTCAGTTTTCTTTTCATAGGGGTTGTAGGCGTCTGTCATGGAGCTGAAAAGTATGCGTTTTCTGAAGATTTTCGCCAGATTTATCGCGCGTTTCTGCTCTTTGACGTCAAGATAGTCACCCCATGCTTCTTCATGCTGTTCGTCCGTGTGGTTTATGCAGGCGGCATAGCAGTAGATGCATTTGTGCGGACAGCCTCTGTAAGGGTTGACGGCGAAATCGCCGCCGAGCTGTGTCGGTGAGAGCAGGCTTTTTGCCGGTACTCTGCGGACGTTGACCATTTATCTTGTGCGAAGATTCAGCAGTGTAAGTCCTTTTGTGTTGTCGGTTGCGGATTCTCTGCCGTCATACACGCGGAGCTTGCGATAACGGTCTGAAAGTCTGCCTCTGCGAGTTGCGGCGTAGAAGGTGATACCGCCTTCGCGTGCCGTAAAAATCGCAATGCCTTTTTCGCTGTCGCTGCGTTCAAATGTTTCGGCAAAGCGTTCTTCGTCAAAGTTTTTAATGCCCAGCCCTTCTTCTGTCTTGTAGAGATGTGAGCCTGTTTCAATTTCCGCGACCTTGCCGTCGGTGAAGATAATACGGAATTTGTCCGGCGCTTCGAGGTTATAATCCCAGATTTCCGTTTCTTTTCCGCTGCCCATGGAAATGAAACTCTTTTTCTCCGGCGACTTGCCGCCCATCGCTTTTTTGACTTCTTCTTTGTCATCGCCGATTTCAACGTTGCCGAGCGCCTTGCCGGGTATTATGGTGTGTTCCTTGCTGTCAGGCAGACCGAGCGCTGTGCGGGCGGCTTTTATTCCGTCTTGTGCAGCAGCGGAGTTTTCGTCTTTATCAAGCGCTTTTTCGTAGCCGTCAAGCGATTCTTTGTATGCTTCAAGGCCGTACAGTCTTTTTGATACGGCGCAGATGCTTTCCGCTTCTTTTTCGCGTTCAAGCTGCTTTGTCAGCAGAGATATGACTTCTTCTTTATCTTTGTAACCGTCTGCGCTGTTTGCCGCGAGTTCCCAGCCTTCAGCGGTTTTCAGCTTTTCTGCGCCTTTTACAATCAGTGCGTAGCCGTCCTCTTTTTTGCCGAGTTTGCTGAAATAGAGCGCGCCGAGTTTCTGCATTGCGCGTCCGTCAAAAGGTATCTTTTTAATCTGCTCTTTGTAACGGTTGGCGGCAGCTTCAAAGCGCTCCATGCCTTCGAGGCATACGCCGAGGTTGTAGATGACGTCCTTTCTCTTCGGGCGCGCTTCGTAAACCTCTTCAAAAAGTCTGTACGCGCCTATGTAATCGCCGTCTGTAAGATAGTTTTCAGCGCGCGCGAAAAGTTTTTCCGGCACTATGCTTGTGCGGTAATACCAAAGTCCGCTGAGCATACAGGCAATTATTACTGCCATTCCCGCAAAGAAGAATACCCAGCGTGATACGGGAGGACGGGGATCAGGAAGATTTTTCCAGTTAAGTTCTTCTTTTGTGATACCTATTTGATCTTCGGATACTTCCGCCGGCATTTTTTTGATTTCGTCTGACATGTTTGTTCTCCTTTCAGTCGAATCGCTTATCGCGAATACTCTCGAACACCTTGGTATTCTCTGCAGTCATCCGCACGTTGCGCACAGGATTTTATTGTTTAGTTCTTTATAGATAATAGATATTTTGGTTCGATAAATTATGCTGTTTAATGTTCTGCAAATATTTTTTCTGCGATACGAACGTCTGCCATGGCATCTGACGCGTAAAAATCTGCGCCTATTTCACCGGCAAGTTTTTCGGTAAGCACAGCGCCGCCGACCATGATTTTTGTGTTTGGACAGTCGCGGCGCAGCAAGTCTATTGTACGTTTCATGTTTTCTACCGTTGTTGTCATAAGCGCGCTCAGTCCAATAAGTTGTACACAATATTTTTTTGCCGCTTCGCAGACTTGTTCCGGAGCTACGTCTTTTCCAAGGTCTATTGCTTTGTACCCGTAGTTTTCAAGTATAACTTTTGCGATGTTCTTGCCAATATCGTGTATGTCGCCTTTGACTGTTGCAAGCACAATCTTTTTGTCTGTTTCGCCGTTTCCGGTCGGCAGTTTGTCTTTAACGGAGTCGCAGGCATATTTTGCCGCTTCCGCCGCTTTTATCAGCTGCGGTAGGAAAAGTCTGCCTGTTTCATACATTTTCCCGACTTTATCAAGTGCCGGAACGATATGTTTTTCAACTACGTCAAGCGGGGGAATCTCTGAAAGCAGCTTGTCTGCGTCTGCTTTTGCTTCCTCTTTCAGTCCGTGCAGCACGGAGTACTGCAAGCCGCCGGCGGTTGCCTCCGCTTTTGTTTCTTCCGCTTTCCAGTCTGAATATTCAGCTATGTAGGCTTCGCAGTCCTTGTCTTCGCCAAGCAGCGCCGCTTTTGCCTTTTCGTTTTCTTCAAGCCTGACTTCCGCAGGGTTGTATATGGCAAAATCCAGTCCGTTTTTTACCGCAAGCGACAGCATTGTTTCGTTTACGAACTTTCTTGCCGGAAGTCCGAAAGAGATGTTGCTTATGCCGAGAACTGTTTTTACGCCGTAGCGTTCTTTCACAAGTTTTATTGCTTTCAGCGTTTCAGCCGCCTGTTTCTGCTGTGCGGAAACTGTCATTACAAGGCAGTCTATCAGCACGTTTTCGCGCGGTATTCCGCAGCGTTCCGCGGCTTCTATTATGCGTCCGGCAATGTCAGCGCGCTCTTCGGCGCTGTTCGGTATGCCGTTTTCGTCAAGCGTCAGTCCAAGCACAGCGCAGCCGTATTTTTTAACTATCGGAAGTATTGTTTCAAGCGATTCCTTCTTGCCGTTTACGGAATTTATAAGCGGTTTGCCGTTGTAGATTCTTGCCGCGCGCTCAAGCACCTCCGCGTTTGAAGAATCAAGCTGCAACGGCAAATCTGTAACAGCCTGAACTTCTTTTACCACATTTGCGAGCATTTCGCGTTCGTTGATTTCCGGCAGTCCTACGTTTACGTCAAGCAAAGCAGCGCCCTGTTCCTGCTGTCTGACGGCTTCTTTCAGCAAATAAGGGAAATCGTTTTCCGAAAGCGCCTGACGAAGCCTTTTTTTGCCTGTCGGGTTCAGCCGTTCTCCGATTATTTTCAGCGTGCCGTCAGCCGCTGTAAGGCGGGAAGCGCTGCAGACGGCAGTAAAGCGATGAACTTTGTTTTCTGACGGTTTTATGCCTTTGAGGTTGTTTTTGAGCAGTTTAATGTACTCAGGAGTGGTGCCGCAGCACCCTCCGACGATGGCTGCGCCTTTGCGCGCAAACTCTGCGACTGTTTCGGCAAAGTCTTCTTTTGTAACGTCAAAAACTGTCTTGCCGCCGCGAATTACAGGCAGTCCGGCATTCGGCTGAACTATTACGGGAAGTGTGCTGCAGGCAAGGAAACGGTCAACAAGCGGCGCAAGCTGCACGGGACCAAGTGAACAGTTAAGCCCTATCGCCTGAATACCCATGTCTTCAAGCGTTTTTATCATGGTTTCCACTGTTGCGCCGAAGAAGGAATGTCCGTTTTCCTCAAAACTCATGGAGGCGATTACCGGCAGATCAGAGTTTTCTTTTGCCGCTATTACGGCTGCTTTCAGCTCGTAAAGATCGGTAAAGGTTTCAAGTATAATGAGGTCTGCCTCTTTGCCGGCACGGACAACTTCAGCAAAAACGTCAACAGCTTCCTCAAAATCAAGGTCTCCGGCAGGCTTTAATATTCTGCCGCAAGGACCTATGTCAAGCGCCGCGTAACGTTTTTCATACTTTGCCGCGGCGCGTTTTGCGTTTGCCACGCCTGCTTTTACAAGTGTTTCCACGCTTTCGCCGCAGTTTTGCGTCTTAAAACGGTTTATGCTGAAGGTGTTTGCAGAAACAACGTCTGAACCAGCCTCAAGATACAGCTCATGAAGCGAGCAAAGCTCATTTGGGGCTGTTAAATTCAGCATTTCAGGCATCGTGTCGTTTTTTAAGCCGAGCTTTTGAATCATGGTGCCCATAGCACCGTCGAACAGTATTATTTTGTCTTTTGTAATGTTAAATTCCACAGCGTTCGCCTCGTTTCTGCCAAATACAGCCGTCATTTATCGCGCATTCCTCGCATCTTCTGCCTCTGTTTTCGGGGGCAGAAGATATGCCGATTATTGCGGTTACTGATTTTATGGGTACCAGCATATTTGCCTGTGTTGTTGACAAACCGATATGTTTTTGTGTATTGAGAGCGTTGACTATTACTGACGAATATTCCAAGGGTAAATCGCCGTACCCGGGAGAAAATCGCCTTGTCAGATATTTTTCCTTGCCGGCAATGTCAAAAAGTTCTTTCTCCAAAATATCGCAAACACGCTCCACCTCTGCATTTGCGCATACATCAAGCAGCGCCGCTTCTGCCATGTCGCAGCTCATTTTGGTACGAATGAGCGCATCGGTTTCAGCGCCTAAGGTTGCGGCGAGCAAGAAGGCTTCATCGGAGTGTGCTAACAGCGTTTTCAGGTCACTGCCTGCGAATTCAGTATTGTCCAGCATTATGCCGGTTTCAGTCTGTTCCGCCGCAACTCTTTTATAAACTGTACGCGGCTTGACAACTGACATCAGCGTTTCGTAAGCACGTTCAAGCGAGACGGTCAGGTCGCCGTTTTCTTTGGCGCCGAGCAGCCGCATTGCCTCTTTGAATACCGACGGCGGTATTTTATTCACACTTGACTCTCCGTGAATAGAGAATGCCGCGCAAACTTTCCGAAATACGTTTTGCGATTGCCGGCTGATTCATTGTGTACAAGTGAATTCCGTCAACGCCAGAGGCAAGCAGGTCGGAAATCTGCTCTACCGCATAAGCTATGCCGGCTTCCTTCATCGCCATGCTGTTGTGTCCGTATGCAGCTATTTTTTTCTTTATCACATCAGGCAGAGTCGCGCCGCACAAACTGACCATGCGCGTTACCTGTGAGGCGGAGGTTATAGGCATAATGCCTGTTTCTATCGGTGTGTTTATGCCTGCGGCGCGTACCGTGTCACGGAAACGGAAAAAATCGTCATTGCTGAAGAAAAGCTGCGTAATCAGAACGTCTGCGCCTGCAGCCACCTTTTTTTTCAGATTTTCTATATCTGCTTCAAGGCTTGCTGCCTCAGGATGTTTTTCCGGATAACAGGCAGCGAAAATCGTGAAGTCATAGCGTTTTTTAATGTATTCAATCAGGTCTGACGCATACTTGAACTCACCAAGAAATTCACCGTCAGCGAGGTCTCCGCGAAGCGCCAGAACGTTGCGTACCCCGTTTGCCTGCAGCTTGTCCAAAATTGCGTCAAGAGAAGCCTTTGCAGCGCCGACACAGGTCAGATGTGCCACAGAGGGGATATTGTAGCTGTTCTGTATCTTTGACGCTATTTCGACCGTATTTTCACGGCTTGTGCCTCCGGCGCCGTAGGTAACGCTGATGAGGTCGGGAGAGAGGCTTGCCAGTTCGTCTATCGTCGCGAAAACAGAGGCAAGGTTTCCTGTGCCTTTGGGCGGAAAAATCTCAAAGCTGTAGGTTGGTTTTGATGTGCTGAAACTGTTGTTCATACAGATTACCTCCTGTTTTGTGACAATAGATTTTCGACAAACCGTGCCAATCCGTCATTGTCATTTGTATCAGTGACTGCGTCCGCAGCCTGTTTTGTTTCTTCTTTGGCATTGCCCATCGCAACACCGAGACCTGCCCATCGCAGCATTTCGTTGTCGTTTGATGAGTCGCCGAAGCAGACGACCTCTTCGCGTTTTATGCCGAGAATTTCCGCCGCGCGGGCAACAGAACGCGCCTTGTTGACGTTCGGATTTCCCATTTCCACTATACGTTCCCATGACGAAACAACATAGAGTTCACTGCCGAAAAAGCGTCTTGTTTCTTCAAGCATCGGCGTACAGCTTTCACCTTTTTTGGAACAGGCAAGCAGTTTTGTGACAGCAGTGCTTTCCGTCCAAAATTTTTCACCGAGCGAAATTGCATCGGCTTTTGTTACCGCAACGTAAAACTGTGTTCGTTCGTCACTGCTGTCAACAACGTAAAGCCTGTCGTCCACGTATTTTTGCAGATACCAGCCCTTTTTTCTGTAATATGCCAAAACGCGGGCTGTAAGCTCTGCGGTTATTCCCTGTCGGAAATATATTTCGTCCGTAGCAGGGTTCACAATCATGGCGCCGTTGTAAAAGACGCAGGGATCTGTTATTCCTATTTGTTTTGCAAAGACACTTGCGCAGCAACACATACGGCCTGTCGCAAGTATCACCTTTATCCCCTGCTGTTTTGCCTCCCTGAGCGCGGCAAGAGTGCGCTCTGTCAGTTCGCTGCGGCTGTTTATGAGCGTACCGTCAAGGTCTGTGGCTATCAGTTTCGGTTTCATGCGGCAAATACCATAAGAGCTGCGATTTCACCAAGTATTTCGGCAGCGCCCAGTACATCTCCGTTTGTGCCGCCCATTCGTTTGTTCATAAACGAGGCAGACAATGCGCCGATTACAAAGCAGAACAGTGCCGAGAGAGCGCAGTAATCCGGCGCAAACAGGGCAAAGGGCAATACACAGAGCAGAGACACTGCAAAGTCGCCTCCGTCAAAATCTGTCACGCAGTCAACAAGACCGCCCCCCCACGGATATTTGCCGAAATAGCATGCGGAGGACTCTGCAAATCTGCCGCAAACAGCAGCAACAACGATTGCCGAAAAACGTTTTTCAATCGGAATTGACGCAGCGAGCGACGTCCATGCGCCTAAGGCTGTAACAAGCCCGATAACAGCAAAAGCGCCTGTTTTCGTGTCTTTTATAACAGCACGCAGTTCTTCGCCTGTTTTGCCTGAGCCTATGCCGTCCCATACGTCTGCCCAGCCGTCAAGGTGAAGCCCCCAGCCTGACAGCGCGTAAAACGCTGCGCCGAGCCATGCAGCGGCAAGTGGGTGAAAAACGTGCGACAGAATACATACAAGAGCTGCCGTAAAAATGCCGAGTATTCCGCCTGCAAGCGGAATTAAGGCAACATATTTGCTGCCCGGGACTGTTTCCTTCGGCCAAAAGCGTTCAGGCAGCGAAAAACGCGTTTCAAGCGTCCAGATCATCACGAACCTGTCTTTAAAGCCATAATGTTTCTTTTTTTGTTCTTCCATGACAGAGCCTCGCATAAAGAGTACGGTACAAAAGCAAAGTTCAAGTACCGCTAAAATCTTCAATGCCTTGATTTTATCATAAAATGTGTGTTACGGCGGTGTTTTGTTTTCAGCCGCTCTATATACAAAAACGATTTTTGCCTCTAAAATGGCAACCCTTTTTATAAAAAACACGGGAGTATAAAATCCGGGAGTATATAACCGCGGGGGTATAAATAACGGGAAAAGATTTTTAACCCCTGTTGTATTGCTTGGTTTTCGCTTCTAACTTCCGCCTTCCAACTCCCGAAATCGCTCCTGTTTTTTCGCGAAAAAAACGCCCGCGGTATGCGGACGTAAAAAATTAAGGAATTTTTCAAAAACAGGTTGCCATTTTGATAAGAAAAATCGTTTTTGTATATGTAGGGGCAAGAAACAAATTTTATATGCCTTGCTTGCGGGCGAACTCCCAAACGTTCGGAGACTTGCGGAAGTCTTATACTGACAATATCAGCCAAACGAACGTTTGACTCCGCGGAGGAAACCCGCCCCGAACAAAAACCAAAAATCGCATTCGCGTTTGCGTAATCCCGTCTACATCGCCGAGACAAATCCGCACCTGTTCGAGGTACGACGATTGAAGCGGTATTCGGAGGTCGTCAGACGTTGGCTGCCGGTCGTTAGCTGTAAAGGTTTCTTATCTTCTAACGACTGACGACAAGCGACATACGACAAATAACTGAATATTAGTGGGCACTGCCCGGCTTCAAGTCCACACACGGCTCCCTCTCCGGCGTTGGGATTGTAACAAAAGCAACACAATGCAACAAAGCAACAAAGTTTCAAACGAACAAACGGCAAACCGCTGAATTTCGGCGGCGATGCCGTTTGTTCGCGTACCAAGAATTAAAACAGCGCCTCAGTCAACCGCTGAGGCGCTGTTTGATATCCAAATACCGTAACTCAAAACTGAAGCGTAACATTGGTGTCAAAAGTTTCAAAAGTTTTCTGTGCAGCTTTTTGCTCCGTATGACTACATAAAATAGTCCGTGAACGGGTTTCTGCCGCGCAGGTCAATGAGGTGCGAATTTACCGTATCGCGTATCTGCTGAAGCGACGGTGACTCTTTGGGCAGTTCTCGTGCATAAACAAGCGCATATCCGTGTACCGCAAGAGCTTTTCCTATTTCGGTATCCATAAGATAAAAATCGTACGGCGCAAGCTCAAGTTCTATACTGCGTTCAAATTCAGTTTTCATTTTTGCGAGAAATTCCATATTTGAAACTGTCATCGGAAGAGTAATGATATTTATTCCGTCAACATTGAGATATAATTTTTCAAGCGGCACCGATTCTTTGATTTCAAACGTAAGTATAGAATTTATTTTCTTGCGCTCGACAGGTATTCCGCGGCGTTTCATGTAGGCAAGGGCAGAAGCTATTCGCTCATCTTCGTCAGGGTGATTTTGGTAAATGCCGAGCTGTGAATAGGAGCGCGTGCGGATTGTTTCTTCTTTCAGTTTTTCCATAAGCGTAAGCATGGCAGTCGGATTGTAGCCGGCGTGGTACATCGCTTCTATCCCTCGCGCGTCCGCTTCTTTTTCAAGTTCTATCGTGTAAAAATTTACCATTGCTGTCTGCAGTCCGCTTGCAACAACAGCGGCGCCTGCGCCTGCTCCCGCGACTGCCGCCAAAATTCCCGCTATCGTTATTACGTTAAGTTTTGCGTTTTTTGCCGTCTGAACAAGCACGTGAGCCCTGTCTGCATGAACAAATTCATGGGCAAGAACGGCCGCAAGTTCATCTTCCGATTCCATAGAGTCCAGCATTTTGGTCGTTATGTAGGTATAACCTCCCGGAAGCGAAAAGGCATTCATAACGTCATCAAGTTTGAGAACGCGCACTTCGTAATGCAGCATGCGCGACATCTGAGGGATAAGGCGGTTGGCAATTCGCGCTATTTTTTTTTCAAGTTCAATGTCAACAAGACGAGGCATTGAATTTTCCACTTCACGAGTATATTTCTGCCCCATTCTGATTTCTTTGGAAATTGTGCCTTCTGTAGGTTCAGCAGTTCCAGCGGCGTATGCTGAAGGGGTTAATAAAAGAACAAGGACCATTACGGCTGAAACGATTTTAAGGATTTTTTTCACCGCCGAACGCTCCTTTCGCAAAAAACATTATACTATATAAAATTACAGCTTATAAACTGCCCAAATATTTCAATAATATCTGCTGCCTTAAAGCAAATCTCTCGTATATTCTGTCTGTTAATTTTATACTATATTCTGTCTCACGCTGTAAAGGTATTTTTTGCTGAAAATAACAACGCCGCTGTCAGCGGCGCGGAAAATATTTATTTTTTCTGCCATATCAGGTGGCGGAGTATGCCGTTGTAGTCTGTGATTTCTTTTACAATCTTAAGATCGGCGGGCGCTGTTTGTTTCAACAGTTCAGCTTGGCTGTTTCCTGCGGTTTCAACACCGAAATAACCGTTTTTCTTCAAGAATACAGGCAATGTATCAAACAACAGGCGATATATTTCTGCTCCGTCTTTTCCCCCGTTTAATGCTGTTTCAGGCTCATACTCGGCAACGTCTTTCATCAGCCCTGTCATCTCGTCTTCAGGAATGTACGGCGGATTTGCAACTATGAAATCAAAGCTGTTTTCGTATGAAAGTTCCGCAGGGTTTGAATTTTGTATCAGCTGAATTTTGTCGCTTAATCCATGCAGTTCTCTGTTTTTTTCTGCCCATTCAAGCGCTTCGGGACTTGCGTCAACTGCAATACATCTTAAATCAGGGCGTTCAAGAAGAATGGCAATCGCTATGCAGCCGCTTCCAGTGCACCAGTCAGCGAAAAAACCGTTTTGGGGTGCGATTTTAAGCATTTCTTCCGCAAGCAGTTCTGTTTCAGGACGAGGAATAAGGCAGCCCTGCCCCACTTTAATTTTATGACCGTAAAATTCCGCCTCGCCAAGTATGTAAGAGAGCGGCACACGCTGCAGCCTTTTTTTTACTGCGTCTTCTATTTTACACAATTTATCAGGCGGAATTTCCGCTTCAGCGCGTATAGCAAGGTGCGCCGGCGCTGTATTCAGTATTTTTGAAAGGAACATATCGACAACATACGCAGGTCTTTCGATACCTGCGCATGTAAGCCTTTCTATTGATTTTTTTCTGTAGTCGCAGAGTTTCACTATACTGCCAGCGTTTTGAGCTTCTCTGCCTGATCGGCTTCCGTAAGGAAGTGTATAAGCTCGTATAAGTCACCGTCAAGTATCTGGTCGAGTTTGTAAAGCGTGAGGTTTATACGATGGTCAGAGAGTCTGTTCTGCGGGAAATTATATGTACGAATACGCTCCGAGCGGTCGCCTGTGCCAACCTGACCGAGACGCTCCGCAGCGCGTTCGCTGTTCTGTTTCTGCAGTTCCATGTCATAAAGTTTGGTACGCAGATACTGCATTGCCTTCGCGCGGTTTTTTATCTGTGACCGCTGATCCTGACAGGTGGTGACTATGCCTGTCGGAATATGCGTAATACGGACTGCGGAGTCAGTCATGTTAACGTGCTGTCCGCCCGCGCCGCTTGCACGGTAAGTATCGATTTTAAGGTCTTCGCTGCGAATTTCAATTTCAACTTCGGCGGCCTCAGGAAGAACGGCAACTGTCGCTGTTGAGGTATGAATGCGTCCGCTGGCTTCTGTTTCCGGAACACGCTGAACGCGGTGAACACCGCTCTCAAATTTAAGGTTGCAGAAGGCGCCTTTACCATCAACACGGAAAATAATTTCTTTGTAACCGCCTATGCCTGTTTCGTTCGACGAGATGATTTCAACGTCCCAGCCCTGACGTTCTGCATAGCGTACATACATGCGGTAGAGATCTGCTGCGAAAAGCGCAGCTTCGTCTCCGCCTGCTCCGCCGCGGATTTCTATGATGACGCTCTTGTCATCGTTAATGTCTTTCGGCAGAAGCAGTATCTGAATTTCATGTTCAAGCTCCGGAATTTCCTGCTCAAGCGCTTCACATTCCTCGCGTGCAAGCTCTTTCATCTCGTCATCGTCTCCGGCAAGCATCTCTTTTGCTTCTTCAAGAGATTTTGTTGCCTTTTCGTAACGGATAAACGCCTCCATAACAGGCTCAAGCTCAGAATGTTTTTTTGCAAGCTGCTGCAGTTCT
>JAZRZG010000189.1:0-5100 GCA_045601305.1 Synergistaceae bacterium | reverse complement strand
GCAACATCGTGAGCAACAAACGCCTGCGCAGGCGAATTTGAATGTTGAAACATCAAGAACGTTTGTTCAAAAACAGTCAAATTTGCGAACAAACGGACAATGGTCAGATATTTTTGACTGTTGAGCCGATTGTTCGCTGTGGAAATACAAAAAAGCCGGCTGGAAATCCAGCCGGTTTTTTTGCGTAGTTTTTTCAGCAATTTGTAATATAATATTGCAATAAAACAAACGGAGGCAGCAACATGGAACTCGACATAAAAAATCTGAAGCAGCAGAACGAAGCAGAACTTGTAAAATCTCTCGAACTTGTTTCCGCGCGGCTCATTGACTGCATCACAAAAGCATCGCAGACAGCCTGTTCAAGCACACCTGAAATGCAGCAGCTTTTTGACCAGTGGCTCGACCTTGTGGGAGAGCAGATAATTGACGCGGCAAAAGATGGACAGATAAAACCTGGAGAGCTGGCTCTTGAAATCGGCATAACTCCCGATACCGTCATTTCGCTTGCCGTTGCGCTTCACAGGCAGGGCAAGCTCCGCATAAATTCGCTTTCTGTTTCCGATGGCAGCGGAAAAAATCACGACATCTGCGGATGTTTGAACTAATAGGAGTATAGGAGAATAGGCGTGTAGTGGTATAGGAGTGTAGGGGCGTAGGCGTGTAGGCGTATAGTTTAGGTTTTTAATTCAAATGTCGGAGTTGTCTCTGACACTACGGGCTATGCCCCTATACCTCTATACGCCTATGCTTCTTGCAGTTATCGTAGGCGTGTAGTGGTATAGTTCATAGTTGACTTGCTCCGCAAGTCTTTTGATTATGTGAATTGTTTTATTGCCAGCATTGGCTATATTACTGTGCACCTAAAAAACAAAGGAGTGCTAATATGCGAGATTATAGAGATTTATATGCTTGGCAAAAAGCTATGGATTTAGTATCAGAAACATACAAACTTATAAAGAAACTACCCGTTGATGAAAGATTTGCACTTGCAAACCAAATGCGCAGAGCCGTAACCTCAGTTCCTCTTAATATTGCTGAGGGACACGCGAGATTTGGCAATAAAGAATATTTGCATTTTCTTAATTTTGCCAAAGGTTCAAATGCTGAATTAAGAACTTGCTTTGATATATGTGTTAGAGTAGGTTATCTGACTGAGAGCGATGTAAAAACGTGTCTTGATTTGTCGGATGAAACCGGCAAACTGATTACAGGTTTAAGTAAAAAATTGGTGTAAGTAATAGTAGGAGTATAGGGGCGTAGGAGTACAGGAGTGTAGGCGCATAGTTTATAGTTTTTAATTCCAACGTCGGAGTTTTCTCCGACACTACGGGCTACTCGCCTATGCTTCTATACGTCTATGCTTCTTGCAGTTATAGTAGGAGTGTAGGAGTACAGGAGTGTAGGCGCATAGTTTATAGTTTTTAATTCCAACGTCGGAGTTTTCTCCGACACTACGGGCTACTCGCCTATGCTTCTATATGCCTAACTAAGGGAGTTAATACTAATGTTCACACTTGCCAACGATTTTGCCATATCCTATCCCATGCTTGCCTTGGTCTGCTTTCTTGTGGGTCTTGGCAGTTTTATTGATGCTTCCGCGGGCGGCGGCGGTCTTATCACAATTCCCGCCTATCTTCTGACAGGTATGCCGGCACATTTCGCATACGGCTGCAACAAGGTATCTGCCATGTGCGGCACTTCTCTTGCTGCATACAAATTCTGGAAAAACGGCGCTGTTCACTTTTATTCCGCTTTTTGGGCAATGGTCGGCTCGCTTACCGGCGCATATATTCTCTCTCACGTAGCACTCGCTCTTTCTGACGCCGCGCTGCGTACTATTCAGCTTGTTGTTATTCCGTGCGCAGCAGTCATTATTTTGAGCAAACGAAATTTCGGCGACGAAGACCATTGTGACGTTTTATCCCGCGGCAGGCTCGGTACTGTTTCATTTTTCATCGGTCTGTTTATCGGAGGTTATGACGCGATAGTTGGTCCCGGCACCGGTACTTTCGCGATTATTGCTTTTGCAGTTATCACCAAATTCGGACTGCGTACCGCCTCGGGCAATGCCAAGGTGCTGAACTGGGCTTCCGGCTTCGCCTCATTTGTCGCTTTCTGCATGGCAGGGGCAATCTATTGGAAACTGGCGCTTCCCACAACGATATGCAGCATTTTGGGCAATCAGTTCGGTTCAAAGCTCGCTCTGAAAAACGGCGCCAAATATATCCGCCCCATGCTTGTATGCGTACTTTCTCTGCTTCTGATTAAACTTGCGTATGACCTTGTCAGTAATATAGGGGTGTAGGCGTACAGGCGTGTAGGGGCGTAGGAGTATAGTTTATAGTTTTTAATTCAAATGTCGGAGTTTACTCTGACACTACGGGCTACACGCCTATTCGCCTATGCTTCTATACGCCTACTCGCCTATGCCTCTACGCCATATTTTCTTCTTCGACTATCTTGTCGGCATTGTATATTTTGCGGAGTTTCGGCTTTTCTATCTTGCCTGTCGGGTTGCGCGGAACATCTGCGAAGATTATTTTCACGGGGCGTTTGTAGCGCGGAAGCTGCAGGCAGAATTCGCGGACTTCCTCTTCCGTAAGTTTGTGACCTTTTTTGATTTCTATAATTGCCGCCGTGATTTCGCCAAGACGTTTGTCGGGAAGCCCTATGACGGCGACGTCTTTGATATGGTCGTTTTTGTGCAGAAAATCCTCAATCTGCACAGGGTAGATGTTCTCGCCGCCGGAGATGATGACATCTTTCTTACGGTCAACGAGGTAGTAGAAGCCTTCTTCGTCCTGCTTCGCCATGTCGCCCGTGTAGAGCCATCCGTCTTTGTCCAGCACTTCCTTTGTCGCTTTCGGATCGTTATAGTAGCAGTACATGACGCCGGGACCTTTTACCGCAAGCTCGCCTACTTCGCCCTGCTTCACTTCCTGCCGTTTGCCGTTGACTATTTTGCATTCCCAGCCGTAGCCAGGTATGCCTATCGCGCCGACCTTGCGCACGTTTTTCAGACCAAGATGAACACAGCCCGGACCGATGGACTCTGACAAACCGTAGTTTGTGTCATACTGGTGCTTCGGAAAGTAATCTTTCCAGTGCTGTATGAGGCTGCGCGGCACCGGCTGAGCGCCTATGTGCATGAGCCTCCACTGGTTGAGTACAAAATCGTCTTTTTTCAGCTCTCCGCGGTCAAGCGCGTCAAGTATGTCCTGCGCCCACGGCACAAGCAGCCAGACTATCGTGCAGCGTTCATCTGAAACAGCCTGCAAAATCATTTCCGGCTTCGTGCCTTTGAGAAGCACCGCGCGGCTTGCGGAAACGAGGCTTCCGAACCAGTGCATTTTCGCGCCGGTATGATACAGCGGCGGAATACAGAGGAAAACGTCATCCTTTTTCTGTCCGTGATGCTTTGCTTCAACCTTTGCCGCGTGCACCAGCGAACGGTGTTTGTGCAGAATGGCTTTTGGGAAGCCGGTTGTGCCGCTTGAGAAATATATTGCTCCGAAATCTTCGTCAGACAGCTTTATCTTCGGGCGCTTGCTTGAACAGTTCTGCACCTGCTGGTCATAGCTTTCCGCGAAGGTCGGACATGCGTCGCCGACGTAGAAAATAAGGCGGTTTTTCGCTATTTTTTCTGCGATTTCTTCAACTCTGCCGATAAACTCGGGACCGAAAATCAGTACATCTGCTTCGGCAAGGTTAAGGCAGTATTCTATCTCGTCCGAGGCATATCGGAAATTAAGCGGAACCGCAAGAGCGCCTGTCTTCAGCACGCCGAAATATATCGGCAGCCACTCCAGACCGTTCATAAGCAGTATGGCGACCTTGTCGCCTTTCTTAACCCCGCGCGAAAGCAGCAGATTTGCAAAACGGTTTGCTTTCTCGTCAAAAACCTGCCAGCTGATTTCGCGGCGGTAGGGCTCTGCCTGTGTCGGCTGGATGAGGTCATACTCTCTCCAGGTTTTGCGCAGATTATTCTGCATCGCCGGATTAAGCTCCACAAGAGCGATGTCGTCCGGATATTTGTCCGCGTTTCTTTCAAGCAGTTTCGTAATTGGCATAGCCATACCCCCTCGTTGTCCGGTGCACTTTAGCACTGTAAAGCGTTTTAGTGCGAAACAGCTTGATTATACGCCGAAATACGCTGCTGTCAAGAAGTTGGCGCAATCAGCGCGATTGCGTTATAATTTTCACAACGAAACGGAAGTGATTTGTAATGGCAAACGAATACGCAGATCCCGCGATACTGGCAGACGGCAGCGTACTGCTGTCTCTGAAAAGCAACTTTCTGAAAGAGAAAACCGACAAAGCCATGTTCCTTTTCATGACCTGCATGAGAGATTCTGTCGTGTACATTCCGATGATAGCCCTGCTCAGTGCGGAGGACAAAGCGCGCCTCGAGCGCGGCGACACGGCGCCTGAAGGCAATATCCTTTTCCGTCCGGATATTCTGCCCCATTCAAGCGGTCTCAGTTTCTTCCCGCTTTTCACGCAAAAGGAACAGATACCGAAAGAATACGTTTCAAAAGGCATTACACCGCTTCCGATGAGCGTAATCCGCGCCGTGAAACTCGCAAAGGAGGTCGGGGCAGATTCTCTGGTACTCGATCCGTTTACCGAGCCGTGCGCTGTACCGATGGAAGCAGCCGAGAAGATAGAAACTCTTCCGAGTGCGCTCAGCGAAGAGGACAGGGCTGTGCTGGATTAGGAATACAGGCGGATAAGCGTGCAGTCCGTGGTTGACATCAATTGCCGCTCGTTATTCGCTATACGCTTTCCCAAAGCGCTGAGCGCTGTTTTATTCCCGCGAGGTTTCAGATGACTGCATCAGATTTACTTACTTTCTCCGGCAAAAATATTCTCGCAGTCAATCCTCCTGTTGAGGACTTTGCTTTCTTTGACCTTTGGTCAAAACCGCTCGGACTGCTCTATCTGCTGGAAAAACTGAAAGAAAACGGCAACAGCGTTGCTTTGGTTGACTGTATTCATGAAGCCGCCGTAAAAGAAAAAACGTTCGGCAGAGAAAAGATTGGCGAAACAGAAATCGAAAAGCCCGCCGTTTACGCCGGAATAAAGCGAAAATATCACCGC
>JAZRZG010000188.1:0-8498 GCA_045601305.1 Synergistaceae bacterium | reverse complement strand
CTTACGCGTTACTCACCCGTCCGCCACTAATCTAAAAAGCAAGCTCTTTAGACCCGTTCGACTTGCATGTGTTAGGCACGCCGCCAGCGTTCGTCCTGAGCCAGGATCAAACTCTCCGTTTGATTCCGGATCGTAACTCATCGTCTTTTACTGGCTGCCGCTTCTTAAGCTGGTTTTCTTCTCTTTTTGCCCTTATTCTTCTCTCATGGTGCCTGCTGCTCGTTCAGCCCTCCTCTTTGGGGGCGCCGGACGCGCAACGGGAGATATATTACTCTCCTTTAAATGGTTTGTCAACACATTTTTTTCACTTTTTTGGATTTTTTTCTGTTCTTCTGTTCTTTTCTGTTTTTTTCAAAATTGCCCATAACAAAAAAGCTCCGCACAAATGCGGAGCTTTTTGTTCGTCAGTTATCCGCGGAAGATGAAATATACCGCGCCTGTCATGCAGAGTGCCGCATAGAGGAAGTTCAGTGAAAGTTTTTCTTTCATCACAACGCAGCAAAACCCTGCGAACACGCACATGGTTATGACTTCCTGAATAATTTTTAACTGCGGAAGTGTGTACACCTTAAAACCCAGTCTGTTGCCTGGTACTTGAAAGCAGTACTCGAAAAACGCAACGCACCAACTGACAAGTATCGCTATGTAAAACGGTTTGTCTCCCAGTTTTTTGAGATGTCCGTACCATGCGTATGTCATGAACATATTTGATATTATAAGGAAAAGAAGCGGTACAGCTTTCTGCAGCATCAAGGTTATCCTTTCTTAAAACTTAACCTGCGGGGCTGCCTTTTCCGCTTCTGCTGTTTCAAAGTAGGCAACCGGTCGGAAACCGAATAAATTTGCTACAAGCACAGCAGGGAATCGCTGAACAGCGTTGTTCATGTTTCTTGCCGTTCCGTTGTAGTAGCGGCGCGCAAGCTGCAGTTCGTCTTCTATTTTTGAAAGCTGCTGCTGCAGATCAAGGAAATTCGTGTTCGCTTTGAGTTCAGGGTAGTTTTCCGCAACGGCAAAAAGCGTGCGGAGTGTCCCTGCCAGTTCGTTTTCTGCCGCAATACGTTTTTCTGCGTCAGGTCCAGCCTGATTTACCGCAGCACGGGCTTTGGTGATATTCTCAAAGGTCTGCTGTTCATGTGCGGCGTAACCTTTAACTGTCTCGACAAGATTGGGAATGAGGTCAAAACGGCGTTTGAGCTGAACATCTATGCCGCTCCACGCTTCGTCTTTGAAGTTGCGAAATTTAACAAGGCTGTTGTAGGTTCCCATAAGCCAGAGCGCGATAATTCCGATAATGATAATCAAAACTATAAGTATTGTCACAATGCACACCTCTTTTTCGTAATCATATAAATATTTGTGGTTTCTGCGCGGCTATTATAGCATAACTAAAGAGCATTTGCTTAACGCAGCGACATTCTGAACCTCTGTACTGCTAAAACTCCGGCAGTTTCTCTTTCAGTTCGCTGCCAAGCTGTGTGTATTCTTCCAGTTCCTCCGCAGCATTCGTTATCTGTTCTTTGACACGAAGCTGTGCCGTACCCCCTGTTGTCAGGCGGCGCGAAACTGCGGCTTCCGGCGTAAGCAGCGGCAGAAGGTCTTCTTCAACCTCAGGAATGAGTTCTTTCCACTCGTCAAGCGTGAGACTCGTAAGCGCACGGCTGTTTGCGACACAGAAGCCGACTGTCTTTCCAACCTTGGCATGTGCCTGACGGAAAGGCACTCCCTTAACGACAAGATATTCCGCGACATCGGTTGCAAGAATAAGACCGTCTGCAAAACCGCGCTTCGCGGCTTCCTTGTTAATTTCGACTTCTTTGAGAAGCGGCGGCAGAACTGAGAAAATAGCTTTCATGGTTTCAATC
This sequence comes from Synergistaceae bacterium, assembly GCA_045601305.1. Lineage (GTDB taxonomy): Bacteria > Synergistota > Synergistia > Synergistales > Synergistaceae > Equadaptatus. The sequence continues at coordinate 6,636 of JAZRZG010000188.1, read as the reverse complement.
GCTTCAAACAGCGGGCGCTTGTCCTCCTGCAGGTCGCGGTCGTAGGTGGAAGGAATGCCTTTCATAAGCGTCATGACCTGCGTGTAGGCACCGGCAAGCAGCCCTGCCTTGCCGCGAATGAGTTCAAGCACGTCTGGGTTTTTCTTTTGCGGCATAATGCTTGAGCCTGTGCAGTAGGCGTCAGGCAGTTTTACCCAGCCGAATTCCGTGGTGAAATAGATGATGAGGTCTTCGGACAAGCGGCTGGCATGCTGACCGAAAACAGCCGCAAAATGCAGCAGATCGAGGAAATGGTCGCGCTGTGAAACGCTGTCCATGCTGTTGTCGGAAACTTTCGCAAAGCCGAGGTCTTCCGCCGTAAACACTCTGTCAAGCGGCAGGGTTGAGCCTGCAAGCGCAGCGCTGCCGAGCGTACATTCGTCAACCGCGTCATACGCCGCGAAAAGTCTGTCCGCGTCACGCAAAAAAGCGCGCGCATGAGCCATCCAGAACTGTCCCATAGAAATCGGCTGTGCCTGCTGAAGATGTGTGTAACCGGGAACAATGCAGTCTGTCTGCTCATCCGCCTTTTCCAGCAGAACAGCAATAAGAGAACGCAGACCGTCCCAAAGCTCAAATATTTCTTTTCTTAAATACAGGCGGACTGTTGTGTTCACCTGATCGTTGCGCGAACGTCCCATGTGAAGTTTGGCGCCAGTCGCGCCGCACAGTTCGGTAAGCCGTGCTTCGATGTTCATGTGCACATCTTCCAGCGAAATTTTCGGCTCAAATTTGCCGGTCTTGATTTCTTCTGCTATGACGAGCAGATTTTTCTCTATCGTTTCAGCTTCCTCAAGGCTCAGCAGACCTGTGTGTCCAAGCATTCTCACATGAGCAATACTGCCGCGGATATCGGCAAAAGCCATTCTCCAGTCAAGGTCAAGCGACTGGGAGAAATTCACGACCGTTTCAGCAGTATCCTGAGTAAAACGTCCTTTCCACATTCCTTTGGGCATGTCATACAACCCCCTTTGTTAAAGTTCTGTTATATTGTAGCAAAAATTTCAATTAAATATGTACAAAATTCAACAGTTCATGCTATAATTGTTACCGCGTTAATATATTAGACTGCAATTCAGCGCAAATACAGATATCAAGAGGTCACAATGAAACTTATCCACATAGGCTATACAGGCGGATTATTTCTCACTTGGGCAGAACGTTCCTTCACGCCGGAAGACAGTAATCAGAGCGGACAATGGCATCCGTTCTGCCTTAATGACGCTGAACTTCGCAAAACGCTCGCGCGTCTCGGTCTGGAGACCGACGAACAGACACGCACTTTGACCGCAACAGTTAACCTGCCCTCCTGCAACGGCATGCCTATGCCGTCGTCAAAAATTCTCGGCGATTATGACGCGAAAAATCCGGAGCTTCAGGAATTCAACGTACCCGCAATTCCGCTGACCTCTGAACACATGGAGCGGCTCAAACAGCTGTCGGAGCACGGCAGACGCCTTTCAATCCCGGGAATAATGCCCGGCAATGATGCGCTGTTTATGATAGAAAGTTTTAAATATGCGTCGCTTCTCGCGCTTCGCGGCTGCTTCATACCCTACATGAGAAAAACGGCAGAGGGCTGTTTTTCCTGCTGGGAACCGATATATCTTCCGAAATACCACAATGAATACACCTCGTATCTCAACTCCATTCCGCCTGTACTCAAGGGTTTTCGCGTCGGCAGGACAGCGGCGCCGGAAGATTCCGAAAAGCTCGGCAGAGCAATTCTTGAACGCTTTATAGACGGTATCATCCGAACGGCGCAGACCAAAAACGCCAGAGGACGCCTCGTTAACATAGACAATACCCACGAAATGTGGCTGCGCTCCCTCACTTGGGCGCGCACCTCGCTCACGCGCTGGAATGAAGAGATGCGCTCCGTATATCCGCAGATTACGGCATGGGCGGAGGAAGCAAAAATCGGCAGCGGAGAGCCTTGGCGCCTTCTGCTTCGCATAGAAGAGCCTGAGCACATGGACAATGACACACGCTGGCTCGTCACATGGCATATTCAGGCGCTGCGCGACGAAAGCATAGTGATACCGGCAAAACGCGTCTGGAAACCGACAGCAGCCGAACGCGCATGGTTTGACATGGTCGGCAAAAATCCGCGCAAATTTCTGCTGCAGACACTCGGAATGATATCTGCCTACGTCCCGCCGATTGAAGACGCGCTCTACGAGGCAAATCCCGTTTCCTGCGAATTTACCGCAAATCAGCTGTACGATTTTATGACCAACGCGCTGCCGCGGCTGTCTGAAGACGGTGTGAATGTTCTCTACCCGAAAGCATGGGGCAGCCCTGAAGATCGCGAACGATTCTCACTCAGCGGCAGACTTGCCGACAATGCGAACTTCACCGCAAAATCCGGACTTCCGCTCGAAGAACTGCTCGACGTCAACTGGCATATTTCCATCGGCGGCGACCTGCTCACAGACGAAGAACTCAAAACTCTCATAGCGATAAAAACACCGTTTGTCCAGCTCCACGGCAAAACAATATTCGTAGATAAAGACGAGTTATCAAAAATCATCTCAAAGATGAAAGAGCTGCCCAAACAGATAGACCGCCGTTCGGCACTGCTTTCAACACTCTCAGGCAACTACGAAGGCATGCGCCTCAGCTCAATGAGAGATTCCCGCTGGCTCGACAATGCCATCGACGTTCTTACAGGCAAAGAGCAGCTGCCGGCGCTTGACCTTCCCGAAAATTTCAACGGCACACTCCGTCCGTATCAGCTGCGCGGCCTTTCTTGGCTTGACTGGCTGACAAAGCTCGGACTTGGAGGATGCCTTGCGGACGACATGGGACTTGGCAAGACAGTTGAGACACTTGCCCTTCTGCAGCAGCAGAAAAACGAGGGCAAAACAGGCCCCGTGCTGCTTGTCTGCCCCACCTCAGTCGTCGAAAACTGGAGACTTGAGGCGGCGCGCTTCACGCCGCAGCTCAAAATCTACATACATTACGGCATGGACAGACTGCGCGGCGAAAGATTCCTCAAAGCCATCAAAGACAAAGACGTTATCATAACGTCATACTCTCTTTTGAGCAGAGATTTTTCAACCATCACGCGGCCGGCGTGGCGCGGCGCGATACTTGATGAAGCGCAGAATATCAAAAACCCGCTGACAAGGCAGTCAAAAACGGCACATTCAGTCACAGCCGACTGGCGCCTTGCCCTCACCGGCACTCCTGTTGAGAATCATGTCGGCGACCTCTGGTCAGTGCTTAAATTCTGTGTACCGGGACTTCTTCCGAACAAAACACGCTTCGCGCGAGAATATCTGCGTCCCATACAGAACGGCAAGACACAGAAAATTTCAAAACTGCGCCTCATGACAGGCCCGTTCATACTGCGCAGAGTCAAAACAGACAAAGAAATCATCTCAGATTTGCCGGATAAAATCGAAACACGCGAATTCTGTCCGCTCAGCAAAGAGCAGGCAACACTCTACGCCGCAGTGCTCAGCAACATGGAAACAAAGCTTCATTCAAGCAAAGGACTGCAGCGCAAAGGACTTGTTCTCTCAACAATCACAAACCTCAAAGAAATTTGCGACCACCCCGCGCTGTACCTGAAAGACAACGGCCCGATGGCAAACCGCTCAGGCAAACTTGCGCGAATTTCGGAACTCGCCGACGTCATGCTCTCTGCCGGCGACCGCACACTGATATTCACACAATATGCCACAATGGGCAGAATAATCAAAAACTATCTGCAGGAAACCTTCGGCACGGAAGTTCTCTTCCTGTACGGCGGCGTCACCAAAGAAAAACGCGACGAACTGATACACCGCTTTGCACAGCCGGACGGTCCGCAGCTTTTCGTACTCTCGCTCAAAGCAGGCGGCACAGGACTCAATCTGACAAACGCAAATCACGTCATAATGTTTGACCGCTGGTGGAACCCTGCGGTTGAACAGCAGGCAGTTGACAGAGCATACCGCATCGGGCAGAAACGCAACGTACAGGTACACTATTTCTGCTGCAACGGTACCCTTGAAGAAAAGATAGAACAGTTCATCAACTCCAAACAACAAGTGGCGGAAGCAGTTGTGCAGGAAGGCGAAAACTGGCTCACGGAACTCACTGACGACGAACTGCACGAACTCTTTGCGCTCAACATAGTGGAGGAAGAAAATGAGTGACATATATCTTAAAGGCGGAATACGCTCCCGCCTCACTACAGGCGCGGCTGATACCAGCAGACTGAACTGGTGGGGAAGACGCTGGATAGAAATACTCTCCGCAAACGTTGACCACTCACAATACACACGCGGCAAAAGCTGCGCCAAAAGAGGGCACGTCATCAGCCTGGAAATAGAAGAAGGACTTGTTTCGGCGCTTGTACAGGACAACAGACCGGAGCCCTATATTGTACGTTTCGGTTTCAACGTACTCAGCGACGAGGCAAAAGAAGAGCTGCTCAAACACTGCCGCGAACGCGCAGTATTCGCTGCCGAACTGTTTGCCGGACGACTGCCGCACGAGACAGAAGAAGCGTTCAACAAAACAGGCATCAAACTTTTCCCCACGCCGCAGCGCCTCAACACCTTCAAATGTACCTGCCCGTCTCACGACACACTCTGCGAACACGTTATCGCAGTATATTTGCTGCTCGGAGAAGCAATAAGCAACGATGTATTCCTGCTGCTAAAGCTCTACGGCCTTGAAAAAAGCACAATTATCCAACAGCTGTCCGGCGAAAACGACTATTCAACACACAGCACAGACGGCAAAATCGTGATAGAGCCTTCTTACGAAAACAACGAATATGAACACTGGTTCGGCAAAAACGAATTCAAAATACCGACCGTCCAAGAGACAAAGAAAGCGGAAGCCTACGCAGTCATGCACGAATTTCCGTTCTGGCGCGGCGTAAACCCCTTCCTCGACACAGTCAAGGAATATTACGACAAAGCCGCCGATTTCTCCTACGAACTGCTGACAGGCGACAAACGCCTCACAGTCGGACGACCGAAAAAATATATGTGAATTAAGCCTGAAACAATGCCGGCGGGTTATACCCGCCGGCTGTTTTGTCGTTAATGCTATGTTTAGAGCCGTAACGCCGCTGACCCCTGCGCAAGCCCTTCGGGCTTCGCAGGAAGACAGGGAAAAACCGCAGGAAGACAATGATTTCAATGTTTCAGCGGTTTTGCTAAGTGCTAAGTGCTATGTGCTAAGTGCTAGTTACTTTCCGAACTCATACGTCGCGCCGAGGTTTATGCCTATGCTGTCGCGTTTGCCCGTCGCGCCTGTCAGTCCGAGATCTACCTTCCACGGACTGTTTGCTTTGTGGTATTTGAAGCCTATTTCCGCTATGCCGCTTCCGCCTTTGAAGTCCGGCTCAAGTATCGCGTATTCGCCCAGATGTCCTTTTGCCGTTCCGTCAAATTCGTATTCGTAGGCAAGTCCGCCGTAGAATTTTATGCCTTTGTCGTTTTCCTTGCTGTTGTAACGGAAGCCCGCGCGCAGTCTGTGGCTGTTTATCGCGTCAAAGTCAAATTTCTCTCCGGATATCGTCGGGCTGTCGCTGTTCTGTCTGTTCCAGAGGTATTTAACGTATGTATCTACGTTGCTTCCGTCTTTCACGTTCCATTTGTAGCCAAGCCCCGCGTGTATGCCGAGGTATGCGCTCTTTGTGTCAAAGCGGATCAGTTCGTCTTCGTCAAAGGTTTCGCTGTTGTAGTCGCTTGAAATGTGTCCCGCTCTGAATGACGCTTCTCCGTGCAGCTGTCCTTTTGCCGTTTTCTTTCCTTCAACTTTTGCAAAGATACCGCCGCCGAAGTAGTTGATGTCGCCGTCTGCTCTTATTATGTCTTCTTCAAATTCGTTGAAGGTGCTGTAACGTCCGTTGCCGCCTTCTGCGAACAGTCCGAGCGTTACGTTGTCTTTGACTTTCTTTGAGAGCCCTGCCGCTACGTTTAAGCCGTTGAGGTCAACGTGGCTGCCTGTGTTGTAGCGGTTATGGCTTCCCTGTATCGCCGCAAAGGCTTCCCATGTGTCGCCTGACACAGCGTTGTCTATCGCCTGTCCCGCTACAAGGTCGCTTCCGCTGTTTATCGCCGCTGAGCCTGCAAGCCTTGCTTCGCTGAAGGATTTGGTTTCGTCAGCCAGACTTGTTTCAATAGCGCTGAGCATGAGGGCATCATTTTCTATTCCTACGCCGTAGGTGTATTTATAAAGTTCTTTGCCGTCTGCTCCCCTTGCTTCTATTTCATCTTCGCCGTCATATTTTTCAGCCTTGCTGACAAGCGTCATCGTTTCGCCTTTTTTGAGTTTGTAGCCCTCTTCTGTCTGTATGAGTTCAACCTTGGCGCCGGTGAGGTCTGTCATTGTGTCGTTGTTTATGAAGACGTCTCCGGCTTTGTGTCCGAAAAGGTCAAAGGCAAGCGTTCCGCCTTTTGTGTCAAGCGTTCCCGTAAAGTCAACTCTGTTTGCCACTTTCAGCGTGCCTTTGTTAATGAAAGTACCGTTAAAGCTGTTGCCTTCTGAGCTGACAAATTTTACTTTTCCTTTGTTTTCCATTGTAACAGCTCCGGTGAAGTTGTCTATTTCAATTTCGCCGGTCTCGCCGTTGATAATTTTTCCGCC
>JAZRZG010000187.1:0-5624 GCA_045601305.1 Synergistaceae bacterium | reverse complement strand
TCCCCTCCCGCGTTGAGCGTTATTTTCCTCTTTGTATCAGGGTTGTCGTACACAACCGCTCCTGGTATTGTTCCGCTTGAGGTAAATGCCTGCGAAAACACGGTTTCTCCGCCCTTGTTAGTCATCGTCAGGACACCGCCTGTGTAATTTGCGGCGACTACAGCTTTTTTGAACTGTCCGTAATTAACCGCGTCATTTGTCGAACTACCCTCCGCAAGGTTCGTGAGCCTGCGCGATATATTGTTCGCGGCATCGCCGATCGAAACTTCATATTCTCCCGTCGTCACGGAGCTGCTTCCGAGCGCAACGGAATTTGCGTGCCCCGCCTGCGAACCGCTGCCGAGCGCTATTGCGTTATCCTTGTCTGCGACTGCGTTCTGACCAAACGCAAATGTATAGTTTCCCGTTCCGCCGCTTTCGCCCGCAACCGCTCCCGTGCCGAACGCAAACGAACTTTCGCCGTATGCTTTGCCGCCGACTGCCTGCGTATTCGTTACGTGTCCGCCGCCGGCAAACGAGCCTTCTCCGTACGCTTCCGACCCGTAGCCCGTGGATGTTGAACCCTTTGCCTCAGCCTTTGTTGCGTATCCCAAAGCAACGGCATTTGTATCTGCTGTCGTGTCCTGACCGAGCGCTACTGCGGCATAACCGTCGGCATTAGTGCCGGCGCCGGCGGCAAAAGCGGCGCCGCCGTGCGCTTCCGCACCGAAGCCTGCCGCAAGCGAATAGTTGCCTTCCGCAGTTGAGTTAAATCCCAACACCGTCGAAGCCTCGCCCGAAGCGTTGTTTTTCAGTCCCATCGCTATGGCGTAGTCTTTCGTCGCGTGGTTATCCCCCAATTTAGTCGTTATACCGCCAGTGCCGGATTCTCCTGCCTGCCAGAGCATCATGTTTCTAACCTGCTTCACTGTCGCCGCGTCCGTATCTCCTGTTCCGTCCGCAACACCCGTTATTCTCTTTAACGTGCCTGGTGTGCTTTCATCGCCAACCGCAACCGTGTTATCCGCAACCGTTACGGAATTTGCGCCGAGCGCAACGGAATTTGCGTGCACCGCCTGCGAACCGCTGCCGAGCGCTATCGCATTGTCCCTGCTTGCGACTGCGTTCTGACCAAACGCAAAGGTATAATTCCCTGTTTTGTCGCTCGCTCCCGCAACCGCTCCCGTACCGAACGCGAACGAACTTTCGCCGTATGCCTTGCCGCCGACTGCCTGCGTATTCGTTACGTGTCCGCCGCCGGCAAACGAGCCTTCGCCGTATGCTTCCGACCCGTAGCCCGCCGCTGTTGACGCCTTTGCTGCAGCTTTTGTTGCGTAACCCAAAGCAACGGCGTTTGTACCTGCTGTTGTGTCCTGACCGAGCGCTACTGCGGCATAACCGTCGGCATTGGTGCCGGCGCCGACGGCAAAAGCGGCGCCGCCGTGCGCTTCCGCACCGAAGCCTGCCGCAAGCGAATAGTTGCCTTCCGCAGTTGACTTAAATCCCAACACCGTCGAAGCCTCTCCCGAAGCGTTGTTTTTCTGTCCCATCGCTATGGCGTAGTCTTTCGTCGCGTGGTTGTCTCCCGATTTAGTCGTTATACTGCCCGTGCCGGATTCTCCGGCTTCCCAAAGTACACCGCTGCCGCCGGAAATAATTGCCGAAACAATTTCATCTCCCGCCGCGTTTTTCAGTTTGAGAGTATTGTCCTCGTAAGAAGCCTGAGTAATAATCTGACCGTAATTCACGGCGTCCGTCGCGGCTGTACCCGCCGCAACACCCGTTATTCTTTTCCGCGTGCTGCTGTCTGTTCCGCCGACCGCAACCGTGTTGTCCGCAACCGTTACGGAGCCGTTGCCGAGCGCGACAGAATTTGCGTGTGTCGCCTGTGCACCCGTGCCCATAGCAATCTGCCCGCCGTTTGTACCGCCTGTAACACCGGCAACCGCTCCTGTGCCGAATGCAAAAGAACTGTTGCCGTAAGCTGTGCCGCCATTTGCATAATCAGCGTCGCTTATGTAATATCCGCCTCCTGCAAAAGAGCCGCTGCCCTGTGCCAATGTTCCGTAGCCGATTGACAGAGAAACGCTTCCGCTGGCAACAGTAACAGCTCCCATCGCCGTAGATTTTTCTCCTGTTGCGCTCGTACCAAAGCCCATTGCAGAGGAATACACCCCTTGAGCAAGCGTATAAAATCCCATGGATATAGAATTCCATCCAACTGCTCTCGTTGCATAGCCCATCGCCGTGGAAGCATATCCGCCGGCGCTCGTACCATAGCCTATCGACGTGGAAAAGTTACCATCGGCGGTTGTGTCACCCCCAAGAATTCCGCTTTGCCGCAGACGCGATATTTCATCATCAGACAACGGCTCAACTGCCATTGCGGGCGAAACCGTATCAAATATAAACGACAACAGCATTAGAACTGCCGCAAGTTTCCTGTATCGCTTATATTTTGATGCTTTCATTCAGACCGCCCCCACCATATTTATATTAAACAATCAAATACCCTGAGAACCAATTACAAAAACTTGAGGTCACAAATTTTTCTCTGTTTCATACTCCCGTATTTCATTTTTTCTAAGTGACGTCTGCACTATGTCAACAAAAAACTCAAAGCATTTTCCGCTTCTCGTCTTTATTATAGCATAAATATGCAGTTATACTTAGATTTTTTCTGTTTGCGTATTATTCTGCACAAAAAACGGCGGGATTTCTCCCGCCGCCTTGCAGACTGTTGTAACGTTTATTACGGTTCGATTTTTTTGTAGAACTGCGTCTTGAGACTGCCGTCAACCTTGAGGAATATACCTGCTTTGTTCAGCGGGTCGTGCGTTTCAGGGTCAATGGTGAGCGTGGAGTGCGTCAGTTTGAGTTCTTTCGTTTCTTCAAGAGCTTTTGCGATTGCCGTGCCGTCTGTGCTGCCTGCGCGTTCGATTGCGTTGAGAAGCCAAATTGTTCCGTCCCAAGCTATAAGACCGTTGATGAACTCCTCGCATTCTTCTTTATAAGCCTGTTTGTAGCGTTCAAAAACAGGCTTCACGTTCGGGTCGTCAAGATACGCATGACTAATCCAGTAGGTGCCGACCATCGCATTGCCCGCGATTTTGTTCATCATTTCGCCGTAGCCGTCGCCGCCGACGATTGTTACGTCAATGTTAAGCTCTCTTGCCTGTTTGATTATGAGCGCCATATCCTTGCCCATGCCCGGTAGGAAGAGCGCTCCGGCGCCTGAATTTTTGATTTTCGTGAGCTGTGCGCTGAAGTCAACGTCCGTATCGCGGTAGCCCTCGTCAGCTGCGATTTTGCCGCCGCAGCTTTCGTAGCTTTTGACAAAGAATTCACGAAGTCCGCGCGCATAGTCTGAGTCAACGTTATAAAGAACTGCCGCGCTTTCAAGACCGAGGTCGCCGTAAATCAGTTCCGCCGCAAGAGCGCCCTGATACCGGTCGGTGAAGCAGACACGGAATGAGTAGGGGCGAACCTTGCCGTTTTCGTCAACAGTTACGAGAGGGTTTGTGCCGACTGTTGAGATCTGAGGTATTTTTTCTCTGTTGACGACAGGCGCTGTCGCAATGTTGATACCGCTTGCATTCGCGCCGAGAATTGCGCATACGCCGTCTTTTTTTATCATCCTGCGAACCGCTTTTACAGCGTCTTTGCTTCTTGTTTTTGTGTCGTAAGGGACAAGTTTAATCTGTTTGCCAAGAACACCGCCCGCCCTATTGAAATCGTTAACAACAAGTTCTGCCATATTATACTCGGTTGTTCCGTAGGAAGCCTGGTCTCCTGTAAATGCCCCCAAAAAACCTATTCTGATTGTATCGTCATCCTGCCAGACTGCTGAACCGCCGATAAAATACCAGCAGCCAAAAATAATAAGCAGAGCTCCAATAATTCCTAAAGCCTTTTTGTTCATTGCCTTTCCTCCCTTAATACATCATTACTGTATGGCAATGTTCAGAATATTGTTATATTATTATAACAATTTTGACAAAATTGGCAACTGTTTCTGATAACATTTTGCATACATACAAAACACACAAAACACAACGGCTCAGGGATTTCCCTAAGCCGTTGGTTAGTGCGCTCACGCTGTTGCTAAGTTTGTAGGTTGTAGGTGGTAGGGCGCTCGTACCTCGCTTGTAAGTTGTAGGCTGTAGGTGGCAGGTTTTTCTACTTTCTACTTTCTACCAGCTACTATCTACCTCCTACTTTCTACTACCTATTTCCCAAACTCATACGTTGCGCCGAGGTTGACGCCTATGCTGTCGCGTTTGCCTGCCGCGCCTGTCAGTCCGAGTTCTACTTTCCACGGGCTGTTTGCTTTATCGTATTTGAAGCCTATTTCCGCTATGCCGCTTCCGCCTTTGTAGTCAGGCTCAAGTATCGCGTATTCTTCCATGTGTCCTGTCGCTTTTCCGTCAAATTCGTATTCGTAGGCAAGGCCGCCGTAGAATTTTATGCCTTTGTCGTTCTCTTTGCTGTTGTAGCGGAATCCCGCGCGCAGTCTGTGACTGTTTATCGTGTCGAGTTCAAAGGTGTCGTCTTCTATCTTTATGCTGTCGCTGTTCTGTCTGTTCCAGAGGTATTTGACGTATGTATCTACGTTACCGCCGTCTTTCACGTTCCATTTGTAGCCAAGCCCCGCGTGCGCTCCTATGTATGCGTTGCTTGTGTCAAAGCGGGTCTGTTTTCCAAGCTCAAAGGTTTCGCTGTTATAGTCGCTTGTGGTGTGTCCCGCTCTGAATGACGCTTCGCCGTGCAGCTGTCCTTTTGCTGTCTTTTTGCCTTCAACTTTAGCAAATATGCCGCCGCCGAAGTAGTTGATGTCGCCGTCTGCTCTTACGTCGTTGTCTTCAAATTCGTTGTATGTCGTGTAGCGTCCGTTGCCGCCTTCTGCGAATATTCCAAGCGTTACGTTGTCTTTGACTTTCTTTGAGAGTCCGGCTGCGACGTTTGTGCTGTTGAGGTCAATATGGCTGCCTGTTTCGTAGCGGCTGCGGCTTCCCTGTATCGCGGCAAAGGCTTCCCATTCTTTTGTTTCTGCCGCCGCGTTTTCCATTACTTCTGTGGCTATAAGGTCGCTTCCGCTGTTTATTGCCGCCAGTCCCGCAAGTCTCGCTTCGCTGAAGCTCTTTGTGTGGTCGGATAGTCCGCGTGTCAGAAACGCTGCTTCAAGCGCCCCTGTTTCGCTCTGATACACACCGTAGGTGTCTTCAATTATTCCTCCGCTCACTTCGATAAGATTAGGTTTGTCTTCTGTATAACCATAGCCTGCCGCATTACTGATGAGAGTAATTTTGTCGCCTTTCTGTGTCAGTTTGTTGTCTGTGTCTGTAATCTGATACAGTCCTATTTCCGCATTATTCAGCGCAACAGCTTTGTCGGAGGTTACTATCGTCTCACCCGCTTTGAAACCATCGAGGTAGAAGTTAAGGGTTGAGTTTTCTAACGTAACATTGTCGCTGAATTTCGTTTTGCCTTTGAAGTTTGTCGTTCCGCCTATGCTGACGTATCTGCCTTCAAGTGTTCCGCCGGTGAAGTTCACCGTTTTGTTGTTTATCAGTCCGCCTTTGATCAGGTTCGCGTTTGTTGTCAGGCTTCCTGTTTCAACAACGATATTGTCTTGGCTGATTTCA
>JAZRZG010000186.1:0-17416 GCA_045601305.1 Synergistaceae bacterium | reverse complement strand
TCTGCTTTGCCGCCCGAAGTGAGTTAAGTGCGAAGTCCGCAGCCCGCCGCTGCCACCGGCAGTCGTTTGAGCCCGAAGCTCTGCGAGAAGCGCGACCCGGAGGACCGTTAATCAAATCGTATCCACTCCGAAAATAATCCCGTCCGGCACTGACACGTAAGCGCAACCTACGATTTTTAATAAAACTGCAAATGTAAAGACCGATGTACAGTGTGGGTGAAACTTTTGCGCGGTCACGCTCCCGCCGCTGTACCAAACAATGCAGGCTGAGGGGTAAACCCGACAGCGAGAAAATATTTTACTCCTATTTTCTACAATGTCAATACCTTTTTTCAAAAAAATGTTAAAAATCTGCAAAAAAAATTGCATAGCCTGCACAGAGGCAGTAATAGCAAGGGTTTATAAGAAGCAAAGACTGAGCAGGGGCTGAAAGTCCGCAGGTTTGAGAAAAGTATTTACATCTTCAAAACAAGTGCTATAATCTCTGCAGTTAAATATTGCAATTAAAGGATAGAGGAGCAGTTGTCAAGAGTAATGACGGTGTCAGAGGCGTCGCAAAGCCGTTGCCGTTGTGAAAGGGGCCGCTGCCGAAGGCAGAATTTTGCGGACTTTGCCCGGGCACTCGGATAATATCCGTTTGACTGTCGCTTTTGCGGAGAGCTATGTATTAGTTGAACCCCGATTGCGGGATTTGAAATTATTACGGCTGGCGCAGAAGCATCAGCCGTTTAATTTTGTGATAAATGTTTGCGAGATTAGGAAGGGGATTGCTATGGGAAGTTTGTTGATTAAAAACGGTTTCGTCGCTGACGCGAAAAATTCTGTTTTTTCAAAGCAGAACATTTTGGTTAAGGACGGTAAAATCGCGGCGTTTCTCAGGGAGGAGCCTGAGGCGGATATTGTTATTGACGCTGCCGGAAAAATTGTGTCGCCCGGTTTTATCGATATTCACATGCACGAGGACCCGCTCAATGCAGCAGGTGACGATGTTGAATTTTGTATTTTCGACACAATGCTCAAGATGGGTGTTACAACTGTTATCGCCGGAAACTGCGGAACAAATCTCTGCGACCCTGTGAAATATCTTGATACGGTGGATTCTAAGGGCGCGCCGGTGAATATTGCCATGTATGCAGGTCACAGCTATCTGCGTTACGAGGCGGGCGCGACTGACAGATACGCTGCAATTACTTCGGAGCAGCTTGACCGGCTTGTCCGCGACACAGAGAAAGCTCTTGACGGCGGCTGTATCGGTGTTTCATACGGAATACGCTACGCGCCCGGCATTAACGCTGAGGAACTTGAACGCACGGCGAAGCTTTGCCGGAAGGACAACAAACTCATAGCGGCGCACGTGAGAGATGACGCGGCTGGTATTTTTAAGGCGGCGGATGAATTTATCACGGTTGGCGAGAAATTTAATCTTAATACTGAAATTTCGCATATCGGCAGTATGGCAGGCTTTGGGCAGATGGAGGAATTTCTGCAGATTACCGACCGTTACCGCGCCAACGGTATGAATCTCCACTGCGACTGTTACCCGTATTACGCTTACAGCACGCAGATCGGTTCCGCAACTTATGATGAGGGTTTCCTTGACCGCTACCACACAGGCTATGACGTGGTTGAGCTCTGCGAAGGGGAATATCAGGGTATGCGCTGCACGGAGGAGCTGTTCCGCGAGGTCAGGGCAAAATATCCTGACATGATTACGGTCTGCCACGTTATGAAACCTGAAGACGTTGACATGGCTATGGCTCACACGGCGGTAATTCTCGGCAGCGACGGTCTTTTGAACAACGGTAAAGGTCATCCGCGCGCGGCAGGGGCGTTCCCTCATTTCATAAAGGAATTTATCAACACGGGCAAGGTGTCGCTCGCTGACGGTATCGCAAAGATGACTTCCGCCGCGGCGGAAAAACTTTCTCTGCCGGAAAAGGGCGGGCTTGAAGCAGGTTCAGACGCGGATATTGTTATTTTTGACCCTGTCACGATAAAGGACAATGCAACGTTTGCGGAGCCTGTCGCGGAACCTGAGGGTATAGATTATGTTATCATCGGCGGAAAAATCGCTGTTGAAAAAGGCAAAATCGTAAATCACAGGCTTGGAAAAGCCATCAGAAAGTAAGAAAAGGGGAGTGTTTTTCAAATGCAGTACGGTTTCTGGTCAATAGTACCGCCAATTCTCACAATTATCCTTGCGCTGGTAACGAAAAATGTTTTCGTTTCCCTGTTCCTCGGTATTTTCCTCGGCTCGCTTGTCATAGCCGACTGGAACGTTATCGTTGCGCTCAACGCGACGCTTAACGGCTGTGTCAAGACAATGGCGTCAAGCGGAAACACAATAGTCATCGCTTCTATGTTGTTTATCGGCGCTTTGATTTATCTTATTGAGCGTTCCGGCGGTGTTGACGGTTTTGTTGACGTTATGGTCAAGAAAAACGGTATTATCAAATCAAAACGCGGCGCGAACATTTTTACGTGGCTTCTCGGAGTCCTTATTTTTACGTCAGGCTCGCTCAGCTGCATGGTGACAGGCTCAGTATCGCGTCCCGTAAATGACGCTCTGAAGGTTCCGCACGAAAAAGCCGCGTTCATAATTCACGCTACATCAACTCCTGTCTGTGTTCTTATTCCTCTCAGCGGCTGGCTTGCGGCGATGATCGGTTATCTCACCTCAGGCGGAGTTGCGGAAGCAGACGCGATTCCAACGCTCATTCAGTCTATATGCCTTAATTTCTACTGCATTTTTGCCGTTTTCGGCGTTATAATCCTTGCGTTTCTTCAGAAGGATTTCGGACCTATGAAAGACGCTGAAATCCGCGCGGCAGAAACCGGCATGCTTGATGACCCTGTTCATGCCAAAGAGGGGGGAGAAATTTCAAGGGTAAAAATCAGTGACGCGAAACCGCGCGTTCTTAATCTTGCACTGCCAATCCTTACGCTTCTTTTCACCGTTATCGCGGCGCTTTTCATTACGGGACAGGGAAATCTCATGAAGGGCAGCGGCATGAATTCGCTTCTCTGGGGCTGCTTTGTTTCACTTCTTGTAATGGGAATACTTTGTGTCAGTCAGAAAATTTTCACGCTTAATGAAGTTATAGACGAAATGTTCAAGGGAATGGGCGGAATGCTTCCGATAGCCTTTGTCCTGCTTCTCGGCTTCACAATGGGAACAACGGTTAAAGCGCTTGATACAGGCAACTACCTGTCATCAATATTCCTTAAAGCTCTTAACCCTGCATTCCTTCCCGCGCTTGTTTTCATAATCGCCTGCCTCATTTCGTTTGCGACGGGAACATCTATGGGAACTATGGCAATTATGTTTGTTATTGCTATGCCAATGGCAATAAATATGGGAGTAAGTATTCCGCTCACAGCCGGCGCAGCTTTCGGCGGAAGTATTTTCGGAGACCACACGTCACCGATTTCAGACACTACAATTATGTCCTGTTCAACCTCAGGCTGCGACATCATCGACCACGTCAAAACGCAGACGCCGTACTGTGCTCTGTTTGCGGCTGCGTCGATTGTGCTTTATCTGATACTCGGATTTGTAATGTAAGTTTAATAAACGGAACAACGCCGGAGAAATCCGGCGTTGTTTGTTATAAGCGCGTCGTAATCAAAATGGAGACCGAAGTTTAGTCATCCGCCTTGACAAACTTTTGTCTCTGATTGATATTATTTTCAGCGCAAGCAGGACTGCTGAGGCAAAATCGTTCAGCGCAGCGGCTGCAAATGCTGCCTGCGACAAAATTTTCGCCGGAATGGATTTTTTTGTGTCCGAGTACGGCGCAAAAATTACCGGCGCGAAAGAATTTTTTGCAACAAGAACAGGAAGACTGTCCGAAACATCGGAAACAACAATTACAGTTTCAATTCCGCGTTTTTTTGAGTTCGCGGCATAATCGGCAATTTCCTCGTCTGTTGCGGTCAGCGCGCTGACAACTTCATATCTGATATACATTGCATCGAGCAGTGACAGTCCCGATGAAATAATTTCATCTGCAATATTTCTGCCGATTATGACACCGGTCTTAACTGCTTTGAATTTTTTGGGCCCCGGCATAAATCTCACCTCGCGGAATTATTATAAGCCAAAATGCAGAATATGTGTTAATATATTACATGCGCGGACACAGCATAAAATATTACGGTTGAAAAGAGGTGTTACTATGGATAACTACACAAAAGTCTGTGAGTTTTGGAAGGCAAAAAAAACTCAGACAGCATCAGATGTGCTCAGTATCCTTAATGGTAAAATTGTCAATTTTGCGTTTCATTCGGGAAAAATTGAGAATGAACACATTACTTATGACGATACATATTATGTGTTTGACCGTGATAGGGTAGTGAATTATACAGGGGATTTAGTTACCCTGCAGGAGATAAAAAATGCAAAAAATGCCATGCGGTTCTTTCTGCAGTGTTATGAAAAAAAGAGAGTTTTAGATTTACCATTTATTCTTGAATTGCACGAATTGATTACTCATGATACTTATAACGAGGCACGATTAAACAAGGGCGAACGTCCCGGAACATTAAAACAAAATGATTATGTCATCGGAAAAGATGAAATTGGCGCGCCGGCTGAAGATACAAAAGAGGAACTTTTAGAACTTTTAGACGATATATCAGGATTTGTCAATAACGGCGATGCCGATGTATTAACAGCGGCGGCGTTTTTGCACGCAAAATTTGAAAATATACATCCTTTCGCAGATGGTAACGGTCGAACAGGAAGGTTGATTATGAATTATTTTTTAATGCAAAACAACCATCCGCCTGTAATAATTTTTGAAGAAGAGAAATATAAATATTTTCAAGTTTTAGATGCATGGCATACAAAACAAGATCTTGAACCGTTAAAACATTTTCTTAGAGACGAAACAGTTAAGACTTGGCAGCACGAATTGGGAATTAAAAGCTGAAACCCTGCTCAAACTTTGTGAACAGCTCGATTGCTCTCCTCATGCGATAATATGCGATAATAGATGACATACACGCATTAAAAAAACAAGCGATTTAAGTCTTTGGTTTGCTCTGAGGTGAATTTTGTGATATTATTTTCAGCGTTGCGGACATAGCTCAGTTGGTAGAGCGTCGGCTTCCCAAGCCGAATGTCGCGGGTTCGAATCCCGTTGTCCGCTCCATTTTGTGGTCAATGCCTGCATAAAGCGGGCATTTATTGTTAGAAATACTGAAATTTTTACGCAAATGTGGTAAAATCTATCGGTTAAGCCAATAACTATTAAGCAAAGGGGCAGTACACAGTGAAATCAGAAATCGTATCGCAGGAAAAAAACGCAGTGACAGTCAAAGTCGCATTTGACGCAGAAGAAGTAACCAAAGCAGTTGACGCAACCTTCAAGGAACTTTCAAAAAAAGCCGATATTAAAGGCTTTCGTAAAGGTCACGTTCCGCGCAAAACACTCGAACTCTGTTTCGGCAAAGCGGCAATTTGCGCTCAGACACAGGAAAAACTTATCAACAAGGGGATTGACGAGTCAGTCAGTGAAAATGAACTTGACCTTATCGAATATCCTGACGTGAAGCCGTGCGAGGATCTTGCGGAAGACAAACCGTTTGAATTTACAGTTGTTTACGAGGTTTCGCCGGAGGTTATTCTTCCTGACCTTTCAACAATTACTGCGGAGAAAACTGTTTATAAAGCAACGGAAAAAATGCGTGATGAAAATATTCAGCAGATGCTTGAAGCACACGCAAAGATTGTTCCGTCATACGAGGAGCGCGAAATCACGGCTGAGGATATTGTTTCTGTCAAATACAATTCTTTTATGGTTGACGCGGATGGCAAATCGACTGCAGCCGAAACTGACCAGAAATCGGAAATTGACCTCAAACAGAAGGGTATCCGCTCTGAAATAGTTTCCGCTCTCACAGGCAAAAAGCCTGGAGACAAGGCTGAGGCGGAATTTACGGTTGAAGCTGACAGCGCGGTAAAAGAAATTGCGGGGCAGAAAATGCGCTACGAATTTGACGTTCAGGGCATTATGAAAAAAGAAGTTCCAGAACTTACTGATGAAAACATTCCTGAAATTACCTACACGAGAATTAAAACTGTTGAAGATTTCAAAAAGAACACGATGGAACGTCTTGAAAGAGCCGCAGAAAGAGAAACGGAAGAAAGTCTCAGAAGGTCGGCGATTTCAGCTGTTACAGATGCCTGCGAAATTGACATTCCCGAAAAACTGATTGACCGCGAAAAAGCGGCTATCAAAGCGGAGCAGGAAGACAGAATAAAACGCCAGACGGGCAACGAAGAAATGACGCTTGACGAGTTCCTCAAACAGTCCGGCACTGACAAAGATGAATTTGAAAAACAGGTTGACGAAACAGCCAGAGCCGCGGTCAAACGTTCGCTGGTCATAAAGGCGATTGCCGACGAAAACGACATCGACTGCACAAAAGAGGAACTTACGCTTGAAATCAGAAAAATGGCGCTTGCCTCAGGAATGGATATCAAGAAGGTCGAAGATTATCTCTATTCCGACAAAGCACACCTTTATCAGGTGATGGATGAAGTCCGCGCGCGCAAAACGGCTGATTTTGCAGCCGGTAAGGTTCAGGTTAAAGAAGTCGAACTAAAAGAAGCAGAATAAAATTTTATCAGGAGAAAAAGCATGAGCGGTTATCTTATTCCGACAGTTATTGAGCAGACCGGCAGAGGAGAGCGCGCCTTTGATATTTACAGCCGTCTGCTTAATGACAGAATAGTATTTCTCGGTACTGCAATTGACGACAGTGTAGCAAATCTTGTGGTTGCGCAGCTGCTGTTTCTTGAAAGTCAGAACCCTGAAAAAGACGTTTTTCTTTACATAAACAGCCCCGGCGGAGTTGTTTCTGCCGGTTTGGCGATTTATGACACAATGCAGTACATTAAGCCTGATGTATCAACAATCTGTACAGGTCAAGCGGCAAGTATGGGCGCAGTGCTTCTTGCGGCAGGCGCCGAAGGCAAGCGTATTGCGCTGCCGAACTCGCGCGTGATGATTCACCAGCCGCTCGGAGGCGCTCAGGGACAGGCGTCAGACATTGAAATTCAGGCAATAGAAATTCTGAAGACAAAGAAGACGCTGAACGGTATTCTTTCAAAGCATACGAAACAGCCGCTTGAACGTGTTCAGAAGGATACTGACAGAGATTTTTATATGTCAGCGCAGGAAGCAATGAAATACGGCATTGTAGATAAGGTTATCGAAAAAAGGTAGAGATGGCAAAGAAATTTTCAGCTGAAAAGAACAGCAATAATATGCGTCCGTCCCCCCGCTGTTCATTCTGCGGCAAAACGCAGGACGAGATTAAACTTATCGCAGGCCCGGGGAATATTTTTATTTGTACTGACTGCATACAGCTCTGCAACGTTATTCTCAGGGAAGAATACGGCGCTGAGGCATTTCCTGATACGCCCATAATAAAAGCACAGTCAGAAAAAAGAAAGGCAGATTACGTTTCTGTTCCTGTTTTTGATGACATACCGGCGCCTGAAAAAATCAAGGAATTTCTTGACCAGTATGTCATAGGGCAGGATGAAGCAAAAAAAGTGCTTTCCGTTGCGGTGTACAATCACTATAAACGTATTACAAATCCTGTCACGGAAGATGATGACGTTGAACTTCCGAAGAGCAACGTTCTGCTTGTAGGACCAACGGGAAGCGGTAAAACACTGCTTGCGCAGACGCTTGCGAAAATGCTGCAGGTGCCTTTTGCGATTACAGACGCAACCACGCTTACGGAAGCGGGATATGTCGGAGAAGACGTTGAAAACATTCTCCTGAGACTTCTGCAGGCTGCTGATTTTGACATTGACGCTGCCGAGCACGGCATAATTTATATCGACGAAATTGATAAAATAGCGCGTAAATCAGAATCTGTTTCAATAACGCGCGACGTTTCGGGAGAAGGCGTTCAGCAGGCACTTCTCAAAATAGTTGAGGGTACTGTCGCGAACATTCCGCCCAAAGGCGGACGCAAGCACCCGCAGCAGGAAACAATTCCGATAAATACTTCAAACATGCTTTTTATTTGCGGCGGGGCTTTTGACGGGCTTGACAAGGTTATTGCAAAACGCACAGACAAAAAATCAATAGGTTTCGGCGGCGACATAACGAGCAACCTTCAGCAGCAGCGCACAGACGAACTGCTGAAGCAGGTTGAGCCGGAAGATCTGCGTTCGTTCGGCTTTATTCCTGAGTTTATAGGTCGTCTGCCTGTGCTTGTCGCGTTATCGTCTCTTGATGAAGACGCGCTTGTCCGTATTCTGACTGAGCCTAAGAACGCACCTCTTAAGCAGTATCAGAAAATGTTTGAGCTTGAAGGAGTTGCGCTTGAGTTTGAAGACGAAGCTGTACGCGAAATCGCCAGAAAAGCAATAAAGCTCGGCACCGGCGCTCGTGCGCTCAGAACAATTCTTGAAAAACTAATGCTTGATTTGCAGTATGAAATACCCGGAAAAGCGGACAAGATTGAAAAGGTCACTATTACGGGCAAAACTGTAAACGGCACGGAAAAGGCTGTAATAACGCCTAAAAGAGAGGCATAATCGTGATAGCCTGTCCGATTATTCCTGTAAGGGACACAGTAATATTCCCTGGTGCAATAACGCCGCTTCTCACAAGCAGGCTGAATTCCGTTAACGCGGTTAAGGCTGCAGGTCCCGACCGCCTTGTTTTTGTTGCCGCACAAAGAAATCGCGAAGAAGCGAACCCGACTGCAAAAGATTTGTATATGTTCGGTACGCTCTGCCGCGTGAATAACATATCGCAAAGACCGGACGGCAGCGTCAATATTATACTGGAAGGCTGCTGCCGCGCTAAAATAACTGAATATCTTTACGGCGGCAGTTATCTTGAAGCTGAAATCGAAAAGGTCGCGACATATTGCGAAACCTCACCGGAACTTATTGAAGTGCTGCGAAGGACGGTTACGGATGAACTTGACAGATATATTTCGCTCCATCCAAGGCTGCCGCGGGAAATGGTGCTTGTCGTAAAAGATATTCCAAGCCCTGATGAATTTGCAGACATTGTCGCTTCTCATCTCCGGCTGAAACTTCCTGATAAACAGCGGCTTCTTGAGACAACCGAAATCGGCGCGCGTCTGCGTATGCTTATTGAAATGCTTGCCGGAGAATGTGAAATTCTCTCCATGGAACGCGAGATTGAAAATGAAGTGCAGGAAAAAATCAAAGACCACCAGCGCACTTTTTTTCTCAGAGAAAAACTGAAAATTGTACAGGATAAACTCGGTGACGACTGTACTGCGACAGAAGCCGAGGAAATGAAAATTAAAATTGAAAATTCTCTGATGCCCGATACGGTGAAAGAAAAGGCTGTCAAAGAGGCGGAACGTTTTTCGCGTATGCAGGCGATGTCTGCGGAGGCTTCCGTTGCAAGAACGTACATAGACTGGCTGCTTGATCTGCCGTGGGGGATATCCTCTGAGGACGATCTTGATCTTGAGCGGGCACGCAAAATACTTGAAGAAGATCATTACGGACTTGAAGAAGTTAAAGACAGAATAGTTGAATATCTCGCCGTGCGAAAACTTGCTGGACAGAACATGAGAGCGCAGGTGCTCTGTTTTGTGGGACCTCCCGGAGTCGGGAAAACGTCCCTTGGTATGTCTATCGCGCGTACCATGGGCAGAAAATTTGTGAACATAGCTCTCGGCGGAATGGGTGACGAGGCTGAAATACGCGGACACCGCCGCACCTATATTGCGTCGCTTCCCGGAAAAATAATTCAGTCAATTAAGCAGGCAGGAACGAACAATCCGGTTATACTTCTTGATGAAATAGACAAAATCGGCAGCACCTACAAAGGAGATCCTTCTTCTGCGCTGCTTGAAGTGCTTGACCCTGAACAAAACTGTCATTTCACGGACAATTTTCTTGAGGTGCCGTTTGACCTGAGCAAGGTAATGTTTATAACAACGGCAAATACAACCTCAACCATTCCAAGCCCATTGCTTGACCGTATGGAAATGATTTCTCTGCCGGGGTACCTCGCAGAAGAGAAACTTGAAATAGCAAAAAAACATCTGCTGCCGAAAATTTTCAAAGAACACGGTCTTTCCGCAAATGATATGTGTATATCAAAAAGCGTGCTGATGAATATTATTCGCAACTACACGCATGAAGCCGGCGTTCGCGGACTTGACAGAACGCTTGCCAAAATCGCGCGCAAAACTGCAGCCGGAATTGCGGTAAATCCTGATAAAAAAAGAGAAAAGAACGTCATAAGCAGCGAAAAGCTCAATGATTATCTCGGAGCGCCGCACGCTTACCAAACACGCGTTCCCAAAAATAACACGGTTGGCACCTCTATCGGTCTTGCTTGGACTGCCGCAGGCGGAGAAGTGCTGCTCATAGAGTCCGCTGTGATGGAGGGCAGCGGCAACGTTACATTTACGGGAAATCTCGGCAATATAATGCAGGAATCAGTTAAAAACTCTGTGGCATATATTCGTTCAAATGCCGATAAATTCGGACTAAAAAAATTTGACTGGCAGAAAAAAGATATTCACGTTCACGTTCCTGAAGGCGCAATTCCAAAAGACGGGCCTTCAGCAGGTATAACGCTCGCTCTTTCTCTCTGTTCATCACTGACAGGACGCAAAATTAACGTTTCCTATGCAATGACAGGCGAAATGACACTGCACGGTGACGTGCTGCCGATTGGCGGCGTTCGCGAGAAAATTCTTGCAGCAAAACGGCTCGGAATTAAAAAACTTATAATTCCGGCAGACAACAAAAAAGACGTTGCAGAACTTAAAGACTGGATTACAGAAGGTCTTGAAATATATTATGTTTCAAAATTTGACGAAGTCGCAGAACTTGCTCTGCTGAAGAAATGACACACTGGAAATCGGAACTTTACTGTACCGCGTTTAACAAGTCACAGCTTCCTCCGGCTGAACTGGAAGAAATTGTCTTTGCAGGGCGTTCGAACGTAGGCAAATCATCGCTTATAAATTCACTGCTTGGCAGAACTGTCGCAAAAGTCAGCTCAAAGCCGGGAAAAACACGCAGTATAAATTTTTACAAAATTGAAACGCCCGAAAACGAGCGGTTTATGCTGGTTGATATACCCGGCTACGGCTATGCCGCAAAGTCTGCCGAGGAGCGAAAAGCATGGAAAAAACTGATAGACGATTATTTTAACGCAGGAAGAAAGGTCAGTTATGTCGTACATCTTGTGGATTTTCGCCACGGTATGCTTCAAAATGACATTGAACTTGAAGAATGGCTTGATGAACTTAATATGCCGCGGCTGACAGTGTTTACAAAAGCTGATAAAATCTCCAACAGCAAAAAGAAAGCGCTTTATGAGCGTTACGTCAGAGACGGAATTGAATCTGTTCTTCCTCCGTTTCTTACGTCGGGAACCAACAATGACCAAGCAGAAGCGCTAAGACTCGGACTTGTTAAAGCCAAGAATGAACTGAAAAAAATGAAAGCATAGAGATATTTCAATTATTCCGGCTGCATCTGTCAGGAGTTTGCGGAACGGCCGCAGAAGCCTGTCAAGATAAATTCGACAGCCACCAGGTCTGTCAAAGAGGAGGGAATCTGATGGATTCCGAAAAAATAATACTCGACAAGAACTATGACCCTGTGCCTATTGAAGACAAGTGGTACGCAAAATGGATCGGCGACGAACTTTTCAAGGCTGATACTGCCTCAGCAAAGCCGCAGTTTTCTATTGTTATACCGCCGCCGAATGTCACAGGCAAACTTCATGTAGGACATTCTCTTGACAATACGCTTCAGGATATTCTCTGCAGAACGAAAAGAATGCAGGGATATGAAGTTTTGTGGGTGCCCGGTACTGACCACGCAGGGATTGCCACGCAGAATGTTGTCGAACGCGCGCTTGCGGCAGACGGCGTTTCACGTCACGACCTCGGACGCGAAGAATTTGTAAACCGTGTCTGGAAATGGAAAGAAGAATACGGCAGCGCAATTATTTCGCAGCTTAAGAAGCTCGGCGCTTCCTGTGACTGGTCAAGAGAACGTTTTACAATGGACGCCGGACTTTCAGCGGCAGTTCGCAAAATGTTCGTGTCGCTTTACAACGACGGACTTATTTACCGCGGCAAATATCTCATTAACTGGTGTCCGCGCTGTCAGACAGCGCTTTCAGATCTTGAAGTTGAACACCATGACCATGACGGGAAATTCTACGAAGTAGCATATAAATTTGCAGATGAGCCGGGTGAAGTCAAAGTTATGACAACGCGTCCCGAAACAATAATGGGTGACGTTGCCATTGCTGTCCATCCGCGCGATAAAAAGAATCACCATCTCATCGGCAAAAAAGTTATCGTTCCTATAGTACACCGCGTAATTCCTGTCATTGAAGACAATATGGTTGACCCTGAATTTGGCTCAGGCTGCGTGAAAATTACCCCTGCTCATGACCCGAATGACTTCCTTGTCGGACAGCGTCACGGACTTGAACAGATACAGGTTATAGACGGAAGCGGCATAATGACAAAAGATGCCGGTGAAAAATACGCCGGACTTGACCGTTTTGAAGCGCGGGATATAGTTGTTGAAGATCTTAAGTCAGAAGGCGTGCTTCTTAGTATTCAGGATATCAAACATTCTGTTGGCGAATGTTATCGCTGCCATACCGTAATTGAGCCGTATCTTTCAGAACAGTGGTTTGTCAAAACAAGACCTCTTGCGGACAAAGGCGTCGAGATGGTTAAGGCAGGAAAAATCCGCTTTGTTCCGGAACAGTGGACAAACGTATATTACCAGTGGATGGAAAATATCCGCGACTGGTGTATTTCGCGTCAGCTTTGGTGGGGACACAGAATTCCTGCCTGGTACTGTCAGGACTGCGGAGAGGTAATAGTTGCCGCGGAAGCGCCGTCAAAATGTCCGAAATGCGGAAGCGAACAGCTCAAACAGGACGAAGATGTTCTTGATACATGGTTCTCAAGCGGACTGTGGCCGTTTTCAACAATGGGCTGGCCGGAAAAGACAGAGCAGCTTAAAAAATTCTACCCGACATCAGTTCTTGTTACAGGCTTTGATATTATTTTCTTCTGGGTCGCAAGAATGATAATGTTTGGACTCTACGGTACAAAAGAAGTTCCTTTCCGTGACATCTATATCCACGCTCTTGTAAGAGACGAAAAGGGACAGAAAATGAGCAAATCCAAAGGCAACGTTATTGACCCGCTTGTCATTGTCAAAGACTACGGCGCTGACGCCCTTCGTCTGACAATGGCTGCCCTCACCGTTCAGGGACGCGACATATTCCTTTCAACGGAGCGTATTGCGACTTACCGTCTCTTCCTTAACAAACTTTGGAACGCGAGCCGCTTTGCGCTGATGAATCTTGAAGACGCAGAAAAAGGTCAAAAATGGGACGAAACGCAGCTTAAACTGCAGGATAAATGGATACTCAGCAGACTTTCTGAGGTTACGTCTGAAATCACAAAACTTCTTGACGGATATTTCTTCGGCGAAGCAGCGCGCCTCATGTATGATTTTGTCTGGGGAGAACTCTGCGACTGGTATCTTGAACTTGCAAAACCCGCGCTTCGCGGCGACGAAGGCGAAGAACGCCGCAAGACAACACAGGCAGTGCTTCTTGTACTGTTTGAAGATGTTCTGAAACTTCTGCACCCGTTCATTCCGTTTGTTACGGAAGAACTTTGGCATGCCTTCCCGTTCGGCGGCAGCTATGTTATGAAAAATCAGTGGCCGAAGCCGCGCATGGAAAATACAGACGCCGGAGCAGTTGCCGATATGAAATTTGTGCAGGAAATCATCCGCGCCGTCCGCAACCTTCGCGCGGAAGCAAGAATAGCGCCGTCACAGCAGATACCGAGTGCTGTACTCAGCATACATGACGAAGGCAAACTTGCTCTCGTAAAAGAAAACGAGCGGCAGATTAAACTGCTTGCAAAGATCGGCGAAATAGTTATCAGCACGGACAAACCGGAAAAGAGCCTTGCGACAGTTCTTGATGACGTGCAGATTTATCTTCCTGTCGGAGAACTGCTTGATGTTGAAAAAGAAATCCGGCGTCTGAAAGCAGATCTTGCCAAACTTGACAAGGATATAGCAAAATGCAGCGGGAAACTTGCAAATGAGAACTTCATAAGCAGAGCGCCTGCGGAAGTCATCGAAAAAGAAAAAGCTGAGCTTGCCGAAAACAACGACAGAAAAGTACGCATGCTGGAAAATCTTAAAAGCCTTACCGAATAGTTATGACAGAATTTTCAGTTGCAGAAAACATATTGCAGAATATCTCAAGCCCCGGTATAAAGCCGGGGCTTGAACGCATTGAACGGTTGTTTGCTCTGCTCGGCAGCCCCGAAAGAAAAATTCGCGCGGTTCACGTCGTAGGAACAAACGGCAAAGGATCTACCGCTGCTGCAGTTGAGGCTGTTCTTCGCGAGTCGGGGTATAAAACAGCGTTGTACACCAGCCCGCACCTTGCAAGTTTTGGCGAAAGACTGATTGTAAACGGTAAAATGCTTTCTGCTGATAAATGGTTGTGTGCAATTAAAGTTATGCAAAACGCGCTTGAAAGCAGCAACACCAACGCTGAAGATATGCCGACATATTTTGAGCTGACAACCGCGGCTGCATTCTGCATGATTGCCGAAAGCAACGTTGATATAGCGGTCGTTGAAGCTGGATTAGGCGGAAGACTTGATGCTACTAATACGTTGTCAGACGTTTTGCTTACCTTAATTACTCCTATCGGAATGGATCACACCGATTATCTTGGAGAAACGCTTGAAAAAATTGCCGCGGAAAAATTTGCGGTTATCAGAAAAGATGTTCCTGCTATATTTGCCGGCGGTGATGCGGCAACAGAAATACAGTTCAGGCGCTGCTGCGAAAAAACAGGTACAAACGGTATGCTGCTTTCTGAAACAGGCAAGACAAGATTTGTAAAAACAGATATAAATGGTACACAATTTATTTACAACGGGCGTGAATATCATACTGCGCTTGCCGGCGCGTATCAGGCAGACAATACAGCGCTTGCGCTTGCAGCAGTAAATATTCTGAAAGAAAAATACAACAAAATTACCGATGAGACCATTTCGGCGGCTTTGTCGAAAATTCACTGGCAGGGACGCATGGAGGTTATTCGCAAAAATCCGCTGTTAATATTTGACGGCGCTCATAATTCTCACGCAATGAAACGTCTTGCTGAAAATATCAGCCTTTTCTTTGACAGGCAAAAGCTGAACGTAGTTATTGCAATGATGAAAGACAAGGATATTGAAAAATCGCTGAGTCTGCTTAAAGGCTTTAATCTTGAATTTTTCTGCACAGAAGTTCCGGAAATGCAGCGCAGCCTTAAAGCAGATGAAATGGAAAAAATAGTATTATCTCTCGGTTTTTCATCGTCAGGAAAATATGCCGATCCGTATAAAGCAGTTTGCAAAGCGCTTGAAAGCGGCAGTCCTGTACTTTGCTGCGGCAGTCTGTATATGCTTGCGTGGCTTAAAGAAAAATACCCGGAATTTAACTCTTAACAGCCGAAACTGAATATGAAAAGCGCAGGTCTTATGGCCTGCGCTTTTTGTGTTTGCTATTTACGTATTAAATTGTTGTATTTTTTTGCAGATTTTTTGCAATTACTGCACAGTTTTTGTTAGACATATCCGTGCCGTTGGGGTATTATATATAGCGAAGAATGAGATGTAAGGCAGTGATGGTAATGGAACTTCTTGCGGGAATCCCCAGGGTCAATCTTCAGGCATTTGCCGCTGTCGGTTTATTCCTGTTGTCATTGTTCATCTCACGTATTGTAGTCAACATTGGCGCAGGCAGATTTCCCGGCGGCAGTATGCTTGTGTTTTATCTGCGCGTGCTTCTCGGATTTGTTTTCGCAGGAGCTGTTGCGCTTGGTATTTACTCGTTTATGGGTGTCTGTGTAATATAATTCAGGCTTTAATTTTTAAATTCAAATAAATTTAAGGGGTGTGTAATTATGAAAATTGCATTGGCTTCCGATCACGCAGGTTTTGGTCTTAAAGAGGAATTAAAACTGTTCCTTGCGGAAAAAAACATTGAAACGCTTGACTGCGGCACTGCTTCAGCAGATTTAAAGGTTGATTATCCTGACTGGGGTTTCAAGGCTGCGGAAATGGCAGCTTCGCGCAAGGTTGATTTTGCAATACTCTGCTGCGGCACAGGAATTGGCATGAGTATTGTTGCGAACAAGGTAAAAGGTATTCGCGCCGCTCTCTGTCATGACCATTTTACAGCTCAGATGAGCCGCCGTCACAACGATGCTAATGTACTGGTTCTCGGCAGCCGCATAACAGGTTCCGGCGTTGCAAAAGAAATAGTGGAAACGTGGCTTAATGAAAGTTTTGAAGGCGGGCATCATTCGGGAAGGCTTGATAAAATTGCTGCCTACGAGCAGGAGCATTTTACGAAAACCGCTTGGGAAGACAATAAAATTTCCGGCCGCACAATTATCATGGATCACCCGCTTATCAGTCATAAGGTGGGTATTTTGAGAAACAAAAATACGCCGTCAAAAGATTTCAGGGACCTTGTTCAGGAAATCGCAGGGCTTATGGTTTACGATATTACGCGCAATCTGCCGCTTGAAGAAGCAGAGATTGAAACGCCGGTGGCAAAAACAAAGGTGTTCACTCTTTCAGGCAAAAAACTTGCGATTATTCCCATTCTTCGCGCGGGACTTGGCATGGTAGACGGAATTCTTAAGGTTATTCCAAACGCAAAAGTCGGTCATGTAGGACTTTACAGAGACCCAAAGACGCTCAAACCTGTTGAGTATTATTGCAAATTACCCAACGATATATCAGGGCGTGATATATTTGTCGTTGACCCAATGCTTGCGACAGGAGGATCTTCTGCAGATGCGGTTTCCTCCATAAAAGCACGTGGCGGCAGAAAAATATCACTGGTATGTCTCATAGGGGCTCCTGAAGGTGTCAAAAAATTCCATGAAGTCCATCCGGACGTGGATATCTATATTGCGGCACTTGATTCACATCTCAATGATCACGGCTATATTGTCCCTGGGCTTGGCGATGCAGGAGACAGACTTTTTGGGACAAAATAACACGGCGGCTTGAATTCAAAATATATTTTCCCGATTATAATGTTCCTGTGGGGGCTTATAGCCACCTCGGTATCTATTGCCCTGTCAAAGAAATTCAGACTGGTTGATGTTCCCGGAGGAAGAAAAAAACATACTGGCATAATGCCTAGAGGTGCCGGTATTGTTTTGTGGAGCGGCTATATACTATGGGCACTTTTTAATGGAAGTTCAAGGGTAGAGGTGCAATTTATTGCTACAGGAGCCTCGCTGATTTTTATAGTAGGATACATGGACGATATGCATCCGCTTCCGCCGCTGCTAAGACTTTT
>JAZRZG010000185.1:0-1008 GCA_045601305.1 Synergistaceae bacterium | reverse complement strand
AAATAATGTGTGTGTGGCGAAGCCCCACACTGATGCGCAAAGCGCCACACACACACAATCTGTTGAAAAAAATCTTTTTATTGCTCCGCAATGGGAAGAAATATATCAGTACGCAAAAGAGCGACTTATCAGTATAGAAGTTGCAAAGAACTTCTATGCACACTATAGCACAACAGGTTGGAAATTAGGTCGTGGCGGGAAAATCTACGATTGGCATGCGTTGTTGTATAAATTTGACGTGAAAGCGCGTGAGATAGCCAAAGAGCAGTCGGCACGTGCGGCGACACGTTATCAGGCAGGCAACCAGATTACGCGCGAACAGGCAGCGGAACGCGCACGTCAGTTGGAGGCGGAACGTATGGCGCGTGAGCAAGCCGATGCGGGGTACGAAGCAAGTAAAAACGATGCCGAAGCGCAAGCGGAAATAGCCGCCATTCAAGAAAGATTAGCAAAGAAATTTGCATGTTTGTGAAAAAAGTAGTACCTTTGCAGCGTTTTTTTGCTGCTACGCAGCGTTGTTTTCGTAGTTTACGTTGTTTACGTAATCAACGCGAAGCCATCAACGCGAAGCAAAGAACGTGAAACATAAAAACGCGAAGCAAAGAACGTGAAAGTATATCAACTCATAGAACAAATGATAGGCGACGGGACATGGATAAAATGGTGTTCTGTGAGCGAAGATGCTATGAACAAAAACAAACAATACAGCATATATCACCTTATGCTTACCTTAGAGCCTCAGCGCCGTTACGGCTACCGTAAACGATTAGCGAACCATATAGCAGCGAATGGTATCAAGTTTATGGGGGGGGTACTTCGCAAGTGGACGAAAATTGCATTAATCACGCTATTTATTCTATGGAGCGCGATGTGTTTGAGTAGTTGCCGCCCCGTATATATCTGCACAGGCGAATACTCTTATTGTTATCATCACGATTCGACCTGCACAGGATTGGAAAACTGCAAGGGTGAAATACAGCGGGTACGCTATTACGACGTTATGCAGAC
>JAZRZG010000184.1:0-28923 GCA_045601305.1 Synergistaceae bacterium | reverse complement strand
CCATTCGGCACAAACACGTAAGCGCAACCTACGATTTGTTTCGGGTAAGTCTTTCAATTCCGCCCCAGTGAAACGGAAAACAACTTGGGGAAGCTCCGCTTCAGCCGGAAAAGAAAGCCCGATAGAGAAAGCCGTTAATTTGTTGTCCGCCCATCGCATACACAGTACGTTAGAAACGTTACCCCCCCGTTATCACTTTGGTTTCCCGAAGTGCAAGGTGCGGAGTGCGAGGTGCGAAATTAACCTCCCCCTCTATTTAAATATCTTGCAAAAAGTCGGAAAAATGGAAACACTTGTCTTCGCGAAGCCTTGCGGTGACTGTCTTTGCGCCGCGTTTCAAAAAACGGCTGAAAACGTCGTTTTTAATATGCCAGTCCGTGCGTTGTAAAAATTGCCTTAAAACCGACACCCCCTGAAAAACTGACTGCAAAGAATTTGCAAAAATGGAAACAGCTGACAATGCGAAACCGCATGACAGCTGTTTTTTGTCCTGTTTCAAAAACGGCGCTGTTTCCAAAAAACGCGCTTTTTGCAAGATATTTAAGTAGGGAAGGGTGACAGATTTCTCCAAAACATTTTCAAGGAGGTGACACACATGGCAAGTTTTGCAAACGAAAACACAAGCATGAAATTCAGCCTTACGGTTGACGGTTGCCGTGCTTGCGCCGGTCTGCTGAACAATTTTGGCAAAATTTCCGAAATTCCTGAAAAGTTCCGAAAAAAAATGTAAAAATCAGGATGTAATGCAGGCGAAAAGGGTTAAGGTATATGTTTTTAGCTCAGTCTTGTTCTAATTTTATAAATTCCACTTCTGCCTGTGAGATGAGGCTGTCCTGAAGTTCGTTGTCGGGCAGGTCGTCGATGGCATAGAATACGCGCTTTATGCCTGAATTGAGTATCATTTTTGTACAGTTGACGCACGGTTTGTGTGTACAGTAGATGTCTGCCCCTTCGATTGAAACTCCGTGGCGCGCGGACTGGAGTATTGCGTTTTCTTCTCCGTGGCAGGCGCGGCACATTTCATAGCGCGCGCCGTGCGGTATTTTCATTTCTTCCCGCAGGCAGCCGATTTCCGTGCAATGTCGTGTGCCTTGCGGACTTCCGTTGTAGCCTGTGGCAAGTATGTGTCTGTTTTTGACTATAACTGCGCCGACTTGTTTTCTCAGGCATGTTGATCTGCTTGCGACGAGTTTTGCTATCTGAAGAAAGTATTCGTTCCAGTTTGTGCGTTCCATCTTAATCGCTCCTTTGCTGCGGTAGTGCCGTTAAATTGTATCATGTTACAAGCCGCGGCGGCACTTTGCTTTTTACAAATTTTTGTGCGAAAATATAAGCATTGAATGTTGTTAAATTTAAGAGAGCAAGGAGAGGCAGAGGGCTATGAAAAAAACGTTGACAGCAATGCTTGCGGCAGTCGGAATACTTTATGCAACCGCAGCGGCGGGAGCGCCGAGAATTCTTGTGGCATATTTTTCCGCTACGGGCAATACGCGCAGCATAGCAGAGCAGATTGCAGGCGAAACAGGCGGCAGATTATTTGAAATTACACCGCAAAGGAAATACACAGCTGAAGATTTGGATTATCGCGCTGAGGCGTCGCGCTGTGTCAAGGAACACAACGATCGTTCAATCCGTCCGGCAATAAAAAAGGCTGCATTAAACGTCGGAGATTATGATGTAATATTTGTCGGTTATCCTGTGTGGTGGGGCGAGGCTCCGAATATTCTCGCGACTTTTCTTGAGGCGTATGATTTTACAGGCAAACGCTTGATACCGTTCTGCAGTTCGCACAGCAGTCCATTAGGCGGAAGTGATGTAAAACTTCATAAATTTGCGCCGAAAGCAATTTGGCAGCAGGGTGTCTGTTTTAATGCTGCTTCGACAGGCGCAGACGTAAAAAAATGGCTTAAAGGAACGGGATACGGAAAGTAAACGTCAAGGGATTATAAAAATTATAAAAATTAAGTCAGTAACTGCAAACAGTGCTTCGCGGCAGAAAGTGCGGAAAGCAGTTGTTATGCTATAATAAGTCTTGAGCATACAAATCCGGTCGCTTGCGGGGCATCCGCAAGAGGAAAGTCCGGGCGCCAAAGGGCAGGATGCCTGACAATATCAGGCGAACGCAAGTTCAGGGAAAGCGCAGCAGAAAATATACCGCCTTCGGGTAAGGTTGAAATGGCGAGGTAAGAGCTCACCGGAACGTCAGTAATGGCGTTGCCGTGCAAGCCCCATCCGGCGCAAGATCAAATAGGGGAAGTTGAGGCTGCCCGCTGATTCCCGGGTACGATTGCTTGAGCCGCTTTGCGAAAGGCGGTCCAGATAAATGACCGGAGGAGTTTTTCTCCCACAAAACCCGGCTTACCGTGTGCTCTCAAATTACGCTTTCGGGCGTAATTTTTTTTTGCGCGCTGTTTTGTCAGGGGTAAATTTTGAATTAGTCCGGAAAAAAATCTGAAGATTTTTCGGATTTTTTTATTTTGCCTATTGCCAAAAAGAAATTTTTAGAATAAAATGTGGGACGAAGTGGTGGATAAGTGGAAGAAAGTGGGGGATAAGATGTTAGCCGGCAGCTTCGAGCATAAGCTTGACAACAAGGGAAGACTGGTTCTTCCGGCTCGTTTTCGCGGCGAGCTTGGTAATGTTGTCGTGGCTACCATCGGCTTTGAACACTGCATTATTCTTTACACTGTTTCCCGCTGGCAGGATTTTGAGGGCAAACTGAACACGCTGCCTTCGTTCAAAAAGTCAACACGCGACCTGCGCAGAGCGTTGTTCTCTAATGCGATGGAGCAGGAGATTGACTCCGCAGGTCGTATTATTCTTCCTCTTGCGCTGCGCAATTACGGCGGTATAAACCAGGAGATTACGGTTGTCGGTGTAGATGACCATATTGAAATCTGGGATACTGCAAGGTGGAAGGAATACAACAGCAGTCTTCCTGATTTAGCTGAACTTTCCGAAGAGCTTGAGGGGATATGACGGAACATATTCCCGTAATGCTTGGAGAGGTGCTTGAGGCGCTTCGTCCGTGGGAGAGGGTATGCACCGTAGTTGACGCCACGCTGGGGCTTGGCGGTCACAGCGGAAAAATTCTCGAATGCTGCAAGGGTGCTTATGTTGTCGGGTTTGATCAGGACCCTGACGCAAGGGGTATGGCGCTTGAAAATCTTTCCGCTTATGCGGGGCGTTTTGACATCGTTGCGGATAATTTTCGCAATATCGCAGAGCTTGCGGCAAGGGAAAGTTTCAGCGCTGACGCGGTTTTGTTTGACCTCGGCGTTTCAAATTTGCAGCTGACTGCGGCAAACCGCGGTTTTTCGTTTCAGGAAGACGGACCTCTTGATATGCGTATGGACAGAGGAGAGGGAATTGAGGCAGAGCTGACTGCGGAGGAGATTGTAAACAGCCGGTCAATCAGGGAACTAACCGAAATTTTCAGGGAATATGGCGAGGAACGTTTTGCCTATCAGATTGCGCGCGGAATTGTGAGAGCGAGAGAACACGGCGAGACAGTGCACACGACGGCGGAACTTGTAAATTTAATAAGAAGAATTCTTCCTGAGCCTGTGCAGCGCAAGATGGGCGGTCATCCGGCAAGGCGCGTGTTTCAGGCGCTGAGGATTGCGGTCAATCACGAAATGGACGCGCTTGACGAGGCGCTTGACGGAGCGTTCAGAGTGCTTGCGGCGGGGGGAAAAATTATTGTTATTTCCTATCATTCACTTGAAGACAGGATAACAAAAAAGCGGTTCCGTACGTGGAAGGAGAACGGTCTGGGCGACATGAAGCCGCACAAGGCTCTGCTTCCAACGGAGGAAGAAATTGAACGCAACAGAAAATCAAGAAGCGCGAAGCTGAGGATTTTCGTTAAAAATGATTGAAGGAGGTTAAGCGAATGCGTTGTGCAGAAGCCAAAAATGCAACCAATGTCACGGCGATACTTTTCTGTCTGATTACCGTTTTTGTCTTTGCAGTCGCGCTTTTGGTGCTGAGGTTGTATGCCTTAAATCTTGAAAGCCGCGTTGCAGCGGCAGCAGGCAAAATTGAAGCGTGCAAAAATCAGAACACACTGCTGGAACGCAGATGCGCTGACCTGCTGTCACCTACGAACGTTTACACCTTTGCAAGAGACCGGCTGAATATGAAAAGTTCAGATGAGGCTGCGGTTATTCATATTGACGCAAGCGCGGTTGCAATGGCGAAAGGCGGTGTCACTCCTTCGGAGGGCGGAGCCATGGTTGCTTTAGCGCGCTTTAACCCGTTTGTAAACAAAGCACATGCTAAAGAATAGGGGAGCAAGTCTTAATACGCCAAAGTTTTCAAAATCGGTATGGATTGTAACATACATTGTCATTTCCTGTCTCGCGCTCGGCACAGCGTATGTGTGTCTGAAGCCTGACTATCGCATTATAAATCAGTCACACAGTCAGTACTGGGCAAACGTATCGGTTAGTGCAACACGCGGAAGTATTTTGGACAGACACGGCGCCGTACTGGCATTTTCCATGCCTACGGCCAGTTTTTTTATTGATCCAAAGATGTGGGATACAAAAAACGCGCCGAAGCTGGCAAGATATTTCGGTGAGGATGCCGCGCGCAAGTTTTCAAGAAAGCAGCCTGGGCGTTTTTACTGGCTCAAAAGAAACATCCGCATGGAGCAGGCTTCCGAAATTAAGGGAATGCAGCTGCCGGGGCTTTTCACGAAGACGGAATATGTGAGAAGCTATCCGAATGGGGCAATGGCATTTCATCTGCTCGGTCATTGTGATATTGACGGCTACGGTCAGGCAGGTGTGGAACTTGCATGGAATCACATTCTTTATTCGCCGCCGCGTACGCGTTTTATGATGCGTTCCTCAAAAGCAGCGCATGACGCGATGGGGAGTAAGGACAGCAGTGAAAAGAGTACGGCAGGCTCTATAAAACTTACGATAAACGCAAAGCTTCAGCAGATTCTTGAAAGAAATCTTGTTGACGCTGCGTCTAAAGCGCAGGCAAAATGGGCTGCCGGAGTGTGTGTAAATCCGCGCACGGGCGAGGTACTTGCAATGGCAAGTTATCCTACCGCTGATCCTAACAACAGAAACACGTTCAGCGGCGAAGAGGTGCGGCGAAACAACGCAATAAGCCGAAATTATGAGCCCGGTTCTGTGTTTAAGCCGATTATGATGTCCATAGCAATGGAAGCCGGCGCAGTCAACAAAAACACAAGTCATTTTGTCTGCAAGGGCACAATTCCTTATGCGGACAAGATTATAAAATGCAACAACAGACACGCGCACGGAAATGAAAATCTTATGCAGGTGCTTATGAACTCCTGCAACGTGGGTATGTCCGTTATGTCGCGCGGAGTTAAGCGGGATCATGCGTATGGAATGCTGAAGCAGTACGGCTTTGGCGAGCGTTCGGGAATTGAAATGGCAGGAGAGGAAAGAGGTCAGGTAAAACTGCCTGAAGAGTGGCTTGGTACTGTGCCTGCAAACGTTTTTATAGGTCAGGGTATTTCCGTTACACCGTTGCAGGAAATTATGGCAATTTCAGCAATCGCCAACGGCGGGAAGCTTATGAAGCCGTATATAGTAAAAGAGGTTGCGGACAATTACGGAAACGTAGTACACAAGGGTGAGCCGAGAATACGCGCTCACGTTATGTCCTCCGAAACGGCGGCATTTCTGCGCGCGGCAATGGGAATGGTTGTTGCCGAGGGCGGAGGAAACAAAGCAAAATCGGGAAAGGTGCATATAGCGGGCAAAACAGGCACAGCTCAGATTTCTGAACATGGAGAGTATCAGCCCGGACGCTATGTTGGCTCGTTTGTCGGCTTCTGGCCTGCGGAAAATCCAAAATACGCGATGCTGATAAGCATTGGCGAGCCGCAGGGTGCGTATTACGGCGGTGTTATTTCAGCGCCTGTGTTTAAGGCAATAGCAGAAGAAATAGAAGAAAATCTTCCGAAGGAGCAGCAGTAATGAAATTTACCGAACTTGTTAAACAGCTGCACGAAGACGGTTTTGAATTTTCAGTCGCAAAAGCAGGAGATGCCGAAGTTAATTTTCTGACAGCAGACAGCAGAAAGGTGACTGAAAGCACTATTTTTGCATGTGTAAAAGGGGAACGCGCAGACGGGCACAATTTTGCGAAAAAAGCCTTTGAGGCAGGCGCAGGGGCGCTCGTCTGTGAACGTGAGATTGACGTTGCCCTGCCTCAGATAATATGCCGCGACGTCAGACGGAATATGGGAAAAGTCGCAGCTGCACTTTACGGAAAACCGGCCCAAAAGCTGAAAATGGCTGCAATTACAGGCACAACGGGAAAAACGACTTCAACATTTATGACAAAAGCAATACTTGATTATGCAGGCATAAAATGCGGCTTACTCGGTACAGTGTATTACTATGACGGTGAAAAGTGTGTGGAAGCGCCCCGCACAACGCCTGAAAGCGACATTGTGCAGTATATGCTTGCGAAGATGGTGGAAAACGGCTGCAAAGCGTGTGTTATGGAAGCCTCGTCGCACGCGATAGTTCAGGGAAGGCTTGAAGGGTGCGGTTTTGACGCGGCAGGTTTTACAAATCTTACGCAGGATCATCTTGATTATCACAAAACGATGGAGAGTTATTTCGAGGCAAAACTTGGACTGTTCAGAGAATATATGCGCGGTGACTGGAAGGTGTCAGTCTTTTCTGATAACGCGTTTGGCAGAAAAGTGTATGAAAAATACTCAGACCGTGCGGTTTCATACAGTCTTGAAGATTGTCAGGCAGACTATTTTGCAAAGCTTCTGTCGATTTCCGTTGACGGAATGGAAATCAGGCTGAAATGCAGCGAAGAAAAATATCAGGCTGCTCTGCCGCTTATCGGAAACCATAATATTCTGAATGCGCTGCAGGCTTTAAGCATTGCGCAGATAATGGGTGTTGAGATTAAAACCGGGATTGAAGCTCTTAAAAACATGCCTCAGGTGCCCGGAAGACTTGAAAAATACAACATCAGCGGCTCAGGCTGCTGTGTAATAGATTTTGCACACGCGCCTGACGGCATGGAAAAACTTCTGACAGCGCTTCGTACTGTCTGTCAAGGAAAACTCATTTCAGTTTTCGGCGCAGGCGGTGACAGAGACAAAACAAAACGTCCGCGCATGGGTGAAGTCGCGTCAAGACTGTCAGATTACGTCATTCTGACGACTGACAATCCGAGAAGCGAAGATCCTGAGGCAATAATAGACGACATAGAAGCAGGGGTAAGGGAACATTGTACGTCTTATGAAAGAATTACGGACAGGAAACAGGCGATATACAAGGGACTTTCAATGCTCAAAGAGGGCGACATTACGGCAATAATTGGCAAAGGTCCTGAAAATTATATGGAAATCAAGGGTAAAAAAATCCCGTTCTTGGACAAAGACATTCTCACCGGCTGGTGCAGACAGGAGGGAAAAGAAGCAAAATGAGCCATGTTATGACAGCTTCACAAGCGGCGGAAATATGCGGCGGCGTACTGTACGGCACAGACGCGGAAATTTGCAGACAGTGGCGTGTGGACAGCAGAGAGGTATCTTTTGGAGATGCCTTTGTCGCTGTAAAAGGTGAAAACACGGACGGACATCTATATGTTCATCAGGCTGTCTCTCGCGGAGCGCAGATGCTGCTCGTACAAAAGGATAAAGTTGCAGAGCTCAAGCTCGACACCTCCGATTACTGCGGCATAAGCACAATAGCTGTTGATGACCCGCTTGAAGCGCTGACGGAAATTGCTCACGCGTATTTTGAAAAGGTGTCCCCTCAGATAGTCGGTATTACAGGCAGCGTCGGGAAAACAACCACGCGCGAACTTCTTGTTGCCGCGCTTGGCAGAAAATACAAAATTCACAGCGCAATACGCAGCTTTAACACGTCACTCGGCTGCAGCCTTGTGGTGCTGGCAATGCCTGCGGATACAGAAATACTGGTACTTGAATTCGGCACGAATCATTTCGGAGAGATAACTGAAATGACTTCGCTTTTTCCGCCGGAAACCGCTATGATTACGGAAATTGCCCCAGCTCATTTATCAGGTTTCAAAAGTATAGGAGGAGTGCTTAAGGCAAAACTTGAAATTTGTTCCAAAGGTGTCAAGGTGCTTGTTTACAATGCAGACAACGTGCTTCTCAAAGATGCTCTGCTTGCAGGTATCAGTGCCGAAAAACTTATAGGGGTAGGTTATGGTGAGTGTGCGGATTTGAAAATCAAAAATACTGCTGTGTCGCTTGGCGAAAAAGGAGCAAAAATTTCCTGTGTATACGGCACAGGGGATAAAGAACTGCAATGCAGCGCTAAGCTTTTCGGCAGGCAGCATGCGTACAACATGGGCTATGCGCTTGCAACGGCACGGCATTACGGTGTGCCGGATGAAGAAATTGAAGCTGCTTTTGCGGAACTTGAGCCGATAGGCGGCAGAGGTGTATGCAAACGTGTGGACAGTGATACTTGGGTGATCGACGAAGCGTACAACGCAAATCCTGCCTCTATGCGCGCGGCACTTGAAAATCTCTATGAAGTCGCTGACGGAAGACAGAAAACAGCGGTGCTTGCGGGTATGAGAGAACTTGGCAGAGACAGTCTCTACTGGCATAAAGAGATACTTCTGCTTGCAAAAAGATGCGACAGGGTGTTTCTTCTCGGAGAAGAATGGAAAGAAGCCGGAGTGTATGGAAACGCGGTACTTTTCAACAGTTTTGAAGAACTTACGAATGCGGTTGTGAATGAAGGTATCAGCGGAAGTATAACGCTGATAAAGGGCTCCAATTCATACGGTCTCAAACGGCTTGTAACTGTGCTTACGGAGGGTTAAACAATGTTTTATCCATTCATATTTTTTCTTGAACTTGTACTTGCAGCCCTGGTACTTGAAATAATCTGCCAGCATTTCTGGATAGACGAAATGCTCAAAATGAAAATCGAGCAGGTAACAAAAATATATGGTCCAAGCTGGCATGACAAAGCGAAGATGGGCACCCCCTCTTTGGGCGGTGTGGTCTTTGTGCTTGTTTATCTGCTGCTGTTTGTTCCAACGGCGGTGTATTGTGATTTTCCTAAAGACCTTGTGCTTGCGGCAATTCTTTACCCTCTTGCTGCTGCGGGGTTGGGTTTTGCGGATGACTGGCTGAAACACAAAAACAATTCAAGCGAAGGACTCAGAAGTCTCCAGAAACTTGCGCTTCAGATAGTGATAACAGCTCCTCTTGCAGTTTATATGACTGACGGAGAATTTCCGCTTATAGGCAGTGTTGCTCTTCCGCGTTGGGCAGGCATAGTTTTCATACTGTTTGCGGGAGTCGGAATACTCAACGCAGTGAATGTAACGGACGGACTTGACTGTCTTGCAACAGGCTGTGTGCTGATAAGTTTCGCCGGCATCAAGACATTTATGACACTTGACCCGCTTACCTATGTGGTGCTTGCGGTAAACGCCGGTATATGCCTTGGGTTTCTTTGGCATAACGCAAATCCGGCGAAAACCTTTATGGGTGACTGCGGATCGCATTTTTGGGGCGCAATACTTCTGATAATCTGCCTGAACTGTAATGCGGTAATATATCTGTTGCCGCTCAGCTTTATTTTTGTGCTAGAGATTGTTTCCGTAGCAATTCAGATTGTTGCAATTAGGAAATTCCGAAAAAAAGTTTTCCTGATGAGTCCCATTCACCATCACTTTGAACTTAAAGGCTGGGGAGAAAATCAGATTGTGGTGCGCTTTTGGATTATTCACATGCTGGGCGCGCTTATGGGAACAATGCTACTGAAACTTATTGAAATGTATCTGTAAAAAGAAGTGATTGAAATGTACAGAGACCTTGCCGGTAAAAAAATAAGCGTAATAGGCGCAGGAGTAAGCGGATGTGCAGTTGCGCGCCTTGCTGCAAAGCACGGTGCCGATGTTTTTGTCTCCGACGGAAAAGAAATATCTGCGGAGAAAAAAAGTATTTTTGCGGCAGAAAATATTTGCTTTGAAGAAACGGGCAACAGTCCAAAGGCGCTCGAATGCGACGAAATGATTGTAAGTTCAGGTATTCCGCCATATATTCCGATTGTAAGAGCGGCAGAAGAAAACGGTGTGAAAGTGACAGGAGAACTTGATTTTGCTGTGCCGTATTTTAAGGGTGAGATTATTGCCGTGACGGGGAGTAACGGAAAAACAACTACCTGTTCGCTGCTTGCCGAACTGCTTGAAAAAAGCGGCTATAAATCAACAGTTGCGGGTAATATCGGACTTGGTGCAGCCGAACTCGCTGACATGGAATTTGATTACATCGCAATGGAGCTCAGCAGTTTTCAGCTTTATTGGTCGCACAATTACAGATGCAGGGCAGGGATAATTACAAATTTGGCGCCTGATCATCTCAACTGGCACGGCACGTATGAAAATTACATTGCTGCAAAGGCAAATCTGTTACATTGTATACAATCAAACGGCGCGGCAATATGCCAAAAGCGTGATGAAAAGGTTCTGAATATACCGTCAGGAACAGACATTTATACGCTCAGTTGGGGAAACGACGGCAGAATTTTCCTTGACCGTGAAAGCAAAGCGGCATATCTTGACGGCGAAAAGCTTTTTGATTTTTCAGAAATAAAACTGCTGGGCGACCATAATCTTGAAAACTGTGCAATGGCGCTTTCCGCGCTTAAACTTTCAGATGCAAAAGTCAGACGTGAACTGCTTGCGCAGTTCAAAGCACCTGAACACCGCTGCGAGTATGTCGGAGAAGTGAAGGACGTTATTTTTGTCAACGATTCCAAAGGAACAAACGTAGCGGCGGCAATAACCGCAATTACGTCTCTGCCGCGCACGAAGACAATTATACTTGGCGGACAGGGTAAAGGAGAGAATTATGCGCCTCTTGCCGAAAGCGTTGTTAAATTTATAAAAAAGGCTGTGGTGCTGGGCAGTGAAAAAGAAAAAATTGTCCGGGCATTAGACGCGGCTGGGTTTGAGAATTACGAACTTGCGGAGAATATGAGGGATGCAGTTGAAAAAGCCTACGCTTCAGCAAAACAGGGTGAAATGGTGCTGCTTTCTCCAGCCTGTACAAGTTGGGATATGTATCCTGATTTTGAAACACGCGGCGAAGATTTTCGCGCCATAGCAGCATCAATAATTGAAAGGGAGCAGAATGTCTGATCATCGGTTTAGAATAAATCCGGTTCTGTGGGGTGTGCCGCTTATCTTAAGCGGCGTAGGCATTCTGCTCATAGTATCCACTACCGGCCCTGCTTCATTTACAGTAAGCGGCACGCCGTACCAGATAGGGCTGAAGCAGTTTTCTTGGCTTTTAATCGGCATTTTTGCCGCGGCAGTTATGTACAGTATTCCGCTGAGAGTGTGGTACAGATTGAGCGGCAAACTGCTTGTTACAGCCTGGCTGCTTTCCTGGCTTCCGCGTGTGCCTGTAATAGGAATGGCAGTAGGTGGTGCAAGACGCTGGATTCATATACCCGGTATTCCTGTATCTATCCAGCCGAGTGAACTGCTTTGCCTTGCTCTTGCTCTTCACCTTGCAAAGATATTGTCGCGCAGAACGGATAAATCTGATTTATCGCTGTTCTGCTCTG
This sequence comes from Synergistaceae bacterium, assembly GCA_045601305.1. Classification (GTDB taxonomy): domain Bacteria; phylum Synergistota; class Synergistia; order Synergistales; family Synergistaceae; genus Equadaptatus. The sequence goes on along the minus strand of JAZRZG010000184.1, from coordinate 17,332 downwards.
TATTTTTATTGTTCCTTCTTTGTGCGCTGCCTGTGATAATGCAGCCTGATTTGGGTACTACCATGGTGCTTTTTGTAATTTCAATGGGTATGTACGTTGAGAGAAGGGGCTGGCTTTATCCGATTTTCGGCGCAATTTTTGCCGGAATAGGCATTTGGATATTGATTATGATAGAGCCGTATCGTATGAGACGCATCGTTGCCTACCAAAATCCGTGGGCTGACCCGTTTAACAAAGGCTATCAGGCAATACAGGGACTTATTGCCTTTGCAAACGGAGGCTTGTGGGGAAGCGGTTTAGGACATGGTTTTCAAAAGCTGAATTATCTTCCTGCGGCTTACACGGACTTTATATTCGCAGCTATAGGTGAGGAAATGGGGCTTATAGGCGCGCTTTTTCTGCTCATGGCATTTGCCTACTGGATTTCACAGGTTGCCAAGATATATTTTAGATGCGATGAGGGCTACATGGCGGCTTTAACCTGGGGACTTACGCTTACGGTACTTTTTCCTCTTGTTATAAACGTTGGAGGAGTAACCAAACTTATACCGCTGACGGGAATGCCTTTCCCGTTTCTGAGTTACGGAGGCACATCGCTGCTTATGATGTGGTCAAGAGTCGGGGTAATAATGCGCCTTGAAAAGGAGAGTGAGCCGGAGTATGAAGACTGATAAAAGAATTCTGCTTGTTGCCGGAGGCACCGGAGGTCATATATGGCCTGCAGTTTCCTTCGGAAAATGGATTGAAAAGCATCATCCGAAAGTCAGAGTTGACTATATGTGCGGCAACAGACCTCTTGAAAAGGAAATATATTCGGCGGCTGAATGTGAGGCGTTTATACTGAAAATCGAAGGTTCTCCGCTTTCCGGCAGTTTCAGAGAAAAATGCAAGAGGACAAAGGCACTGCTGAAATCATTTTTTGACGCACGCGGAATAATAAAAAGAACTCAGCCTGATTTTGTCCTTGTGTTTGGCGGATATATTTCATTTCCTGTGCTTCTTGCCGCAAAAATGTCAAAAATTCCGGCAGGCGTCCAGGAACAGAATGCGTATGCGGGCAAGGTAACACGCTTTGCCGCAGCACGGAAGATCCCTGTTTTCAGCGGCTGGAAGGAATGTATGCCGCTTAAAGAAAGCAGTTATGTCAGGACGTGTGTTCCTGTAAGAAAATTCAGACTTCCGAAGCAGGAGGAAGCATGGAAAAGGATAGGACTTCCCGCTGACGAATATCCATCAGGCAAAAAGGCAGTTGTATTGACAGGGTCGCTCGGCAGCGATTCAGTAAAGGAGCAGATATGCAGACTGGCTGATAAAGAGCCTTTCTGCAGTTGGACATTTCTATTCCCAGCGGTGAGCGATAAGGTCAAAAAGCAGTCTGACAATGTGTATCTGCTGCCCAAAGTGTGGAATACGGAAAATCTTTTCAGCCTTGCTGATATGGCAATAATGCGTGCAGGCGGTTCATCACTTAGTGAAGCAGGGGTGCTTGGAATTGCATCACTGGTAATTCCGTGGAAAAACGCGGCAAACAACCATCAGTTTCACAATGCTGTCGCGTTTGCGTCTGAAAACCGCGCGATTATCTGGGATGAAAATCAGGAAAAACAGCTTGAAAAAAAACTTTTGCAGCTTGAAAAAATGTCAGATGAAAAAGAAGAAAAAATCGTTTCAAAATTGTATAATAATGCAGACGGAATTTCCGAGCGTCTCTGGACGGAGATTTCAGCGCATTGCTGAGAGGAGAACAAACAATGCAGCCTGATATTGAGTTAAAAACAAAAAATATACATTTAATGGGTATAGGCGGCGCAGGAATGAGCGGTCTGGCTGTTTTGCTTGACCAGCTCGGCGCAAACGTATCCGGTTGTGACGAAGGAGAAAGCTCATACACGGAGAAACTGAAGAATGTTGGTATTCCGGTTGAAAGCGGTCATTCTCCCGAACATTTTGAAAAATACAATCCGGACATAGTCGTTTTTTCAAGTGCAATCCGCCAGGATCATCCCGAAATGACAGCTGCTTGGCAGCGAGGGATAAAAGTGTCAAGGCGTGCCGAAGTTCTCAGCATTATCTTTAATGCGCGCTGCGGTGTCGGTGTTGCAGGAACACACGGCAAAACAACAACGTCTTCGATGATTTCGCTGACTGCCGAAATGGCAGGCACAGACCCTTCCATAGCTGTCGGCGGAGAAGTAATAGAAATAGGTACAAACGCAAAATTGGGCAAGGGTAAATACATGGTTGCGGAGCTTGACGAAAGCGACAGATCGTTTGTTTATTTTCACCCGGAGATTGCAGTTGTTACAAACATCGACTGGGATCACAGAGACCACTACATGACGTTCAAAGCAGTTACAGATGCATTCAACGAATTTCTTTCCAACAGAAAGGACGGAGGAAAAAGCATACTCTGCATGGAAGATGCCGGTGTTAAAACACTTTTCAGCGATTACGGAGTAAAAGACGGAATTGTCACGTATGGCTGGGGAACAGGCTGGAACTGGGGGGCAGCGGACATTAAACATTTTAGCGGCGGCGGTGCCAAATATACGCTGTTTCACGATGGCAAATTTGTGGACGAGGTTGAACTCAAGGTATCAGGTGAGCACAATATTCTGAATTCGCTTGCCACCTGCGCTGCCGCATACGAAATGGGAATACCGTTTGACATTGTTAAACAAGCTCTTGCGCGTTTCAGCGGAGCAAAACGCCGTCTGCAAAAAATGGGACAAGTCGGCGATATACTTGTGTATGATGACTACGGGCATCACCCGAACGAAATAAAAGCAACACTGAGTACGGTGCGCAAAATTTTCGCAGGAAGAAGAATTATTGCGGTATTTCAGCCGCACCGTTTCAGCAGAACTGCCGCGCTTTACAAGGAATTTGCACAGGCACTTTCGCTTGCGGACAGAGCCTTTATACTGCCGATATATTCATCCTCGGAAGAGCCTATGGAAGGTGTGAGTTCACAGATGATTTTTGACGCGATAACGGCTGACAAAAAATCACATTACGAGCTTTGCGGCGATTTCAGCGGTCTGTTGAAATCAGTCTGTAACTTGGCAAGCGACGGAGACATAATCCTTACAATAGGCGCAGGAAGCGTTGGTACACTCGGTAAACGCATCTGCGATACGCTCGGCGCCATACGCGGAGACAAATAGATTGCAGGTAGGATATTCACTGAAAGAATTCACCAGCTGGAAAACCGGCGGAGGCTGCGCGTTGCTGACAGCACCGCATACTGTCAGTGAAGCGGTTGATTTTTTGAAATGCTGCAAAGAAAATTCCCGCAGCTTTTACATACTTGGCGGCGGAACAAATGTTCTTGTGGTGGACGGCTATATTGACACAGCTGTGCTTTACACAGGGCACATCTGGAAAATGTGTGCCGCGGACAGAGGTGAATATACGGAAATAGAAGCAACTTGTGGTTGCACAACAAAACAGCTGTTGGCATATTCGCTTGACAGTTCATTGACAGGGCTGGAATTTCTCACCGGTATTCCCGGTACATTGGGAGGTGCGCTGCACGGTAACGCGGGTGGCAGAAGCGATTATGGCTTTAACAGAATTGTCACTGAAATTACCACGGTAGATAAGAACTGTACTCTCAGAAAATATTCACGGGATGAATTGAAATGGGAATACAGACAATGTCCCGTTGACAGTGATGATCTGCTTATCGCTTCGTGTAAAATGCTGCTGAAAAAAACTGACAAATCAGTTGTGACGTCTGAAATCCGTAAATTCGCTGAACTTAAAAAAGGACAGCCGATAGGCAAAGCGACAGCCGGCTGTGTTTTTAAAAACCCGGATGGTTTCAGCGCCGGTAAACTTATCGATGAAGCGGACTGCAAAGGACTGAGGGTTGGAGATGCGGCAGTGTCGGCAACACACGCAAATTTTATTGAAAATACCGGCAGAGCGTTGTCAGACGATATATTTAAATTATGTGAAATTTGTCGTGAAAAGGTATTTGAAAAATTTGGGGTATGGCTTGAATATGAGATACGCTTCCTCGGCGACTTCAAGAAAAACTGAACGCCGGCTTAAAATATTTTTTCTGTTTGTTGTTCTGCTTTTGGGCATTCTTGTGTCGCTTGAAACAAAAATGCATATTTTTCGGCTGAAAAACATTTCAGCTGAGCCGTCAGCCATACTGCCTGAGACTGTAATATGGTGCAACGTGACAAAATGGCAGAGAAGTTTCTGGCCGATTCTGCTTGTCAGACAAAAAAACTATCGCAGGCAAATTGAGGCTGTTTACCCGCTTTCCTGTAAACTCAGCGTAAAGAAATGGGGTTGTCTTAAACTTAAACTCAGCCTGCTTAAACCTGAATTTATTGTCTGTTGGGACAGCAAATACTGGTACGTTTCGGAAAATGGGAAAATTTGGCAGGTCAGCCTTGAAGAAAATAAAATTTTAGGCGGAAAGCAGCAAACCGGAAGACCTGTAATATACTGGAGCGAGGACAGAGTCTCTCCATATAAAATCGGTGATGTATCCGGTAACATTGCGGACAGTTCGCTGCCGGTAAAAGAGATAATGGCATGGTATCGGGATTTACAGGCAGTTGGCTGGCTGGACAAGATAAAAGGCATAAAAACTGAGGTTAAAGACGGAATACACACAGTCAGAGTAGTTTTCAAACGTCAGGACGGAACGGCAGGAGTTTCTGTGGTTTTGCCGGATGACCATGCAAACTGGGTGGTTTTAGGTCTTGCTGTAAACAAAATATGTGCCAATCTTCAGAACCTTACGCAAAATGATTTTATTGACGCAACATATAAAGACAAAATTCTTGTGAAAAATGGTACAATAGACTCGGATAAAATAAACACAGGGAGGTAATGTTATGTTCGGTAAATCTGCCTCGTCGGAATATAAAGAGCCTGAATTGGCAATGGGGCTTGATTTAGGCACAAGCAAAATATCTGTTATAGTCGCAGAAAAGGAAGAAGGTCTCAGTGAGCCGCAGATTATTGCTGTTGATGCCGGTATTTCCGAAGGCATTATAAAAGGCAATATAGTTAATTCCGAACTTACGGCCAAAGCAATAAAGCAGGTTGTGAGTACAGCTGAAAATATAGTCGGTCAGGCGCTGAAAAAAGCTACGGTGTCATTTTCCTGCGGAGATGATATGTCTTGTGTTACAACACGCGGCAAGTTGATACTTGGAGTTAATCAGCGTCCTGTGCTTGAAGAAGATGTTGAACGTGTAATCCAGCTGTCCAAAGCTGATCTTGCTGTTCCGTCAAACAAAACGATAATTCATTCTATGCCGGTAAAATACGGACTCGACGACAATGACCTTGAAAACCCTGTAGGCATTACCGGCAAGGTACTTACTGTTGAGCTTGTAACTGTAATGATACCTTCCGATGTTGTTCAAAACGTTACAAATTGTGTCCGCAAAGCCGGACTTCAGATTGAAGAGCTCATTCTTAAGCCGCTTGCATCATCGCTTGCCGTTGTAACAAGAGAAGAAGCGCAAAACGGTGCAGCAGTTCTTGATATGGGCGGAGGCACAACAAGTATTGCGGTTTATTGGAACGGTCATCCGATTTATTTCGGCACAATTCCGATAGGAGGCGACCACATCACCAATGACCTCTCAACTGTTTTGAAAATACCTCTGCCGAATGCTGAAGACCTTAAACGGAGAGTTGCTTTGTGTGACAACGAAACAGAGAATGTACAGTTTATCTGCAACGGACGTACTTACGAACTTCCTTACGATGATGTTGCTGATATTATTGTATGCAGAATCGAAGAACTTTGTCAGGAATTTATAAAACCGAAAATAAGCGAAACAGGAATTCCTGCTCTGTCAGGCGGTATAATATTAACCGGAGGTGTATCCAAAACTGTCGGTATAGACATGCTTTTGCGTGATTTGTTTAACCTGCCTGTCAGAATTGCGTATCCGGAGAAAAGTTCGGCAATGCCGAGAGACAAAAGCGGGCAAGAGTTTTCAAATGCGGCAGGCATAGTCGAATATATTGCCGACAAAAGAAACAACAGATACAAATATATCAACGAGCAGCCTGAAACAGCCGCCGAACAGAAAAATGCAGACTCGCACACCTTGGACATTAAAGACAAAATGCCGTGGAATGGTAAAGACAAGGTTTTAAAAGAAGACTTGAAGAAAGGCACACAAAAGATAAGCGACACAGTTAAAGGGTTACTGAAAGACTTATTCTAACTGACAGGAGAAAACGGTTATGGCAAATGCAGATATTTTCCAGCTTGACAAGTCAAATTATCCTACAAGGGAAATTATTAAAGTAATAGGTGTCGGCGGAGCAGGCAATAACGCTTTGAACCACATTATCCGCGGAGGCGTGAGCGGTGTTGAATTTATAGCGGTTAATACCGATATTGCCCATCTGGAACTCTCCGAATCACAAAACAGGATGATTCTTGGAAAGGAACTTACCAAAGGGCTTGGCGCAGGCTCAAATCCTGAAGTTGGTTATAAAGCCGCTCAGGAATCAAGAGACGATATCCGAGCTGCCGTTGAAGGCGCTGACATGGTGTTTTTGGCAGCAGGCATGGGGGGAGGCACAGGAACAGGCGCTGCCCCTGTTATTGCGCAGATTGCCAGAGAAGCAAACGCTTTGGTTATAGGGGTTGTGACACTGCCGTTCACCTTTGAAGGAAAACGCCGTATTGCACAGGCGCTTCAGGGAATAGAAGCTATCCGGGATAAAGTGGACGCGCTTATCGTTATACCCAATGACAAACTGCTTAATATATCAGACCACAAAACGCTTATCAACGATGCTTTCGGACAGGCTGACAGTGTTCTGCATCAGGCTGTGCAGGGTGTAACGGATCTTATACTCCGCCCAGGCATAGTAAATGTTGATTTTGCCGACGTTCGCACAGTAATGTCAAATGCTGGGCCTGCTATTATGGGTATCGGTGAAGGTTACGGCGAAAATCGCGCGAGGTTGGCTGCTACGAGTGCAATAAACAGTCCGCTTATGGATACAAGAATGAACGGCGCAAAAGGCATACTGGTCAATATTACAGGGTCAAATGTGCGTATTCACGAGGTTAACGAGGCGATAAGAATTATTACCGAAGCTGCCAATGAAAATGCATATATAATCTGGGGTCACGTATATGATCCTGACATGGAAAATAATTTGCAGATTACAGTTATAGCAACAGGTTTTGATGAAGTTCCGAATTATGCGCAGCAGTATTCCGGAAGTTACAAAACTGACAGTAAGCCGCTTGTTCAGCCAAAACAATTTTCTGAAAATTCTTCGGAAGAACATGCAATATCCCGTACAGGCTATGCCAAGCCTTTGAACCAGAGACCTGTATATCCCAACGGCACTTGGGAGAATGGGAATTTTGGCGGCAGTGTACGTCCGACAGAGGGTCCAGTAAGCGAACAGTCGGATCTCAGTGGCAGCAATGAGCATACAATGGCTGAAAATTCTGTGTTGTCTGCAAAGGAAGAACAGCCTGTTACTAAATTCAACAGGCAGCAGAATACGTTTGGGAACATAACGTCGGATCTTTTTGCAAACAGCGGCAGCAAGCAGGACAACTTTGATATGCCTTCGATACTTCGCCGTAAACAGCAGCAGCAAGACGAAAATCAGTAATGGGAAAGATAACCGAGTGGAAAAGCTGGGAAGAATACCGCAGCAGTGAATATCGGACTGTCTCATTGCCTAAGGGAGGAAAACTCCCTTGGGCAATGTTTTATCCTGCCGATTATTCAATAGGCTCAGCAAATCTCGGATATCAGTATATCTTTCGTGTTCTCAGAGAAGCCGGTATAGCAGCTGAACGGTTTTTTTTGAGCCCGATACCTTATCGTTCGGTTGACGGTGATACGCTTCTTGAGAGGTTCGGGGTAATCAGTGCCAGCATAGCCTATGAACCTGACGTTGAAAAATTCTTTCAATGGCTGAAAGGAGCAAACATACCGCTTAATCCTGCAGAGAGAAAAATTAACGATCACCCTGTAATAATTACAGGCGGGGCAATAACTTACATAAATCCGCTGTTGGTTTCCTCTGTTGCCGACGCAGTTATTTTAGGCGACGGAATTGACGTAATTGCCCCTGTCACCGACATTCTTGCTGAGTATGATTCAGATAAAGACAGATACAAACTTTGGCAGAAATTGTCCGGCATAAACAACGTATTTGTTCCTCCTGTAGAAATTGTCGGCGGAAAGGTTACAGCAAATAAGCAAATTTGCAGACATCAGCCTCTCAGCGATAAATATCCCATGCACAGCAGCTGGATTACCGAAAAAGGCGTGTTTGGCAATACCTTGCTGCTTGAACTTCAGCGGGGGTGTATTAGAAACTGCAGTTACTGCACACTTCCGGCATGTTTCGGCAAAGCGCGTTTCAGAGATTTTTCTTTGCTTGAACAGAGTTTTGAATCACTCTGCCGAAAGCTTGATTTTGACCGGGTAGGATTGATAACGCCCGAAGCAGGAGATTATCCGGATATAGACAAAATGCTTGATATTATTGAAACAAAAGGGAAAAGCGTATCTTTTGCGTCCTTAAGGCTGGACAGACTTAATGAAAAAATGTTTTCAGCATTGTCACGCGGCGGGCGTCACAGTATAACAGTTGCTCCCGAAACAGGCAGAGATGAACTTAGAGCTTCGTGCGGCAAAAAATTTTCTAATGATTTAATTTTGGAAAAGCTGAAAATGGCTGCAAGTTTTGGTATTAACAATGTTAAACTTTATTTTATGATCGGACTGCCCGGCGAAAACGATGAAGATGTAAAGGCAATCGCGCAGCTTTGCGGCGACATCATAAAAGCGACAGATCTAAATCTTATAATATCTGCGGGAACATTTATTCCAAAGCCTTGGACTAAATGGCAGAGTGCACCGTTTATAGGTGCTGCTGAAATAAAAAGACGCTACAAACTGCTTTCGTCTGAGATTCGCAAAATTAAGAAGAAAACTCCTAAACTCAGACTTACAAGCGCCAAAGAAGCAGAAACAGAGTTTATTTTGGCATGGGCAGGCATTGACGAGAGCAAGCGGTTTGCTGAAAATATTGAACGTTACGGACACAGAAAATTTAATGTTTCCGACAGGGAAAGAACTATTGCGGAATTGTCCAGTTTTGCCTAAGAGGTGAGAATAGTGCTGTCAAGAAACGATAAAAAACAGCAGGAAAGAAAAACAGTGGTTACATTTGGACAGTTTATACTGCCTTTGACAGTGTTTGTTGCGCTGGCGCTGCTGTTTTTCAGCGTAAAGCTTTTCTTTTATACACCGCTTAATCCTGAAGAATCTGCAATTATGGAGCAGGAAGACAAACAGATACAGCAGATTATTTCAGATAAAAACGCAGGAAAAAAAGAAAAAGCGGCTCTTGAGACGGCAGATAACAGTCAGATTACGGAAACAGCGCCCCGTAAGACAGCTTCTGGAACAGAAATATCAGACAAACAAGGAACAGAAGAACATGTGGTTATAGCTGCCGCCCGTCCTGTCAGCAGTCCAACGGCAAAAAACGCAGTTAAAAACGAAACGGTCAAAACAGAACATAAAGTTTCAAAGCCTGATGTGAAAAAAACAAATGAGAAACAGGATACCGGCAAAAGGAGCCATAAACAGACGCAGCCGGCAAAAACGGTGAAACAGCAGGATAAAACGTCGTTAAACCCTGTCCCCGTGAAGCATGACAATAAAAAAACAAATGTAAAAGAAACAGACAAAAACACCGCAGACAAAGCAACAACAAATGCCAAAACAGTAGAGTCGCAAAAAGCGGCTAAGACAGTTGGAAACAATGTTTCTTCAAATCAGGCTGCAAAACGCTGGGATGTGCAAATCGGAGTATTTTCGGACAGAAAAAATGCCGATCTGCTGATAAAAAAAGTAACCGGTGAAGGTTTTTCAGCATATGTGGACGAGAGAGACAAAGCATACAGAGTAAGGGTAAAGGGTGCTGCTGACCGCGAAGGAACGTTGCCAATATCCGAAAAGCTGAAGCAAAAGGGTTATGAGGTTTATCTTGTGGAAATAAAATAAATTCTCCGAATTGCAAGGGAGGCAGGTTGGTATGGATAACAATTTGGTAAGAAAATGCGTGATAATTACAGGAATGTCTGGGGGAGGCAAGTCATCTGCTCTCACAGTATTTGAAGATCAGGGCTACTATGCCATAGACAATCTTCCGCCTACACTGCTTCCGCAGCTTATAAGCGTACTGAAAAACAATCAGTCGGCAGTCACAAACGGCGTCGCCGCTGTTGTTGATATACGCGAGGAAAGTCTGCTCAATGATTTGCATAAGGTGGTATCTGTACTTAAAGACAGTATGGAAAAACTTGAAATTGTCTTTGTAGATGCTTCTGATGAGGCTATTGTCCGCCGGTTTGAAACAACGCGCCGCAGACACCCGCTTTCTGCAGAAACAACTCTGCTGCAGAATATAGCTACCGAACGCAAACTGCTTACAGAAATCAAAGAAAGCGCAGACGCTGTTATAGATACTACGCAGATGTCAGTGTCAGATTTTAAAAGCAAACTTTTGGATATTATCGGGGCGACACATGAAAAACCGGCTGTGATTTTAAGTTCGTTCGGTTTTAAAAACGGACTGCCTCAGGATGCCGATTACATAGTTGATGTACGCTTTCTGCCAAATCCGAATTATGTGCCTGAACTTCACGATTTATCGGGAAAAGAGATTGAAGTTCAGCAGTATCTGGCAAAGTACGAAGATTTTCATACGCTTGTTGATAAGGCTTCCGCGCTGTATTCATTCGTTGCTTCGGTATACGGCAACACAGGCAAAAAACATTTGCATATCGCAATCGGCTGTACGGGCGGAAGACACCGTTCGGTTGCAGTGTGCGAACTGCTTGCTGAAAGGCTGAAACAGAACGGCAGCAACGTGATTGTGAATCACAGAGATATTCACAAGGAGAATTTGTGGTGAAGTATGTTGCTTTTTCGGCAGGTTTCCTTGCCGCTTTTCTGTTTATGGCATTGTTAAAGGCTTATTTTTGCGGACAGGAAAGACATTCAATATTAAAAAAGACAAAAATTCTTGAAAATGCTTTCAAACTGAACTCGTCCGCAATGCCGAATATTGTTGCCATTGGCGGCGGGACAGGTCTTTCCACCCTGCTTTCAGGCTTAAAAATGTTCACGAGAAATATAACGGCAATTGTTGCCGTTACCGACGAGGGCGGAAGTTCGGGAAGGCTGCGCCACGAATGGGGAATGCTGCCTCCCGGGGATATACGCAACTGTATTGTTGCCCTTGCGGAACATGACAGTTCGCTTAACAGACTTTTGAATTACCGTTTTGACAGAGGTGAACTTAACGGACACAGCCTCGGAAATCTTATGCTGCTTGCTATTACGGAGATGGCAGGAGATTTTCAGAAAGCGGTAGAGGAACTCAATAAACTTTTGGCAATCAGAGGAAAGGTCCTCCCCGTAACTACGGAAACAATCCAGCTTAAAGGTATGACCAGGCAGGGTAAGTACGTCTGCGGAGAACTTGAAGTTTCAGATAACGGAAGCAATCTTGAAAAACTCTGGATAGAGCCTCAAACGGCAGAGCCGATTGAGGCTGTGAGAGAAGCCGTTAAAAACGCTGATTTAATAGTCTTGGGACCCGGAAGCCTGTTTACAAGTGTCATTCCAAATTTATTGCTCAAGGAAGTTGCCAAACTGCTGAGTGAAACGAAAGTACCGATAGTTTACATTGCAAATCTGGTGACCCAGCCTAAAGAAACCGAAGGTATGAACATACTTGCTCATATTGACTGGATTGCAGGAATACTTGGCGCAGTGCCTGACTATGTGCTTGCAAATCAAGTTCCCGTTCCGCAGGAGTTTCTTAAGCGTTACGGCAAAATAGGCGCAGAACCGCTGTATCTTTCTCAAAAAGAAGAAAAATATCTTGAGTCGCTTGGAACAAAAGTGATTTATGGCAATTACATAACGGTCAAGGACGGCAAATATCTGCGTCATAATGCGAATAATATCTCAGAAACACTGCTGCTGCTTGCACGGAACTATATGGAAAACAGAGGAGCATAATGCCGGACATTGCCAAAAATTTGTGGTATGAATGGAATAGTATCAAAGCAGAAATTCCTTACGAAGATGAGATGTACGGGATTCTCTGCGGATTGCAGGATACAGCAACTACAGAAGGGGTTATGTTTCAGACGGGCAGGCTGTATGTTTACCGAAAACTGCTTGCCCTGTGGGGAAAAGTTGTTGCGGCGGACAGAAGTTTGTTTATTGATGACATAAAACTGGTTTCAAGTCAGCAGAACGGGAAAATATTCTTTTTTGTACACAGCCGCGCGATTGAAAAAATATGCAGCGGCGCTACAGGTTTTGATACTTCAAGAAGGCGTTTTCTTGCGTGGGCGAGGGGATTTTGTGGAAGCTGCGGCTCGCTTTATCTGCCTAAGACAGGATATTATTTTGTACTGCGTTTTCCTCAGAACGGTCACGAAGATGAGATAACGGAAGTTCTGCGCCTCATGAAAATCAAGCCTGCCTTGCGAGTAAGAAACAGCAATACGGAGTTAATTGTTCGTGACAGACAGTGTATAGTTGATTTTTTCAGTCTGACAGGTTTTGTAAACGTAGTGTTTGCTCTTGAGGATAAATCCATTATGCGCGAAACACAGAATAATCATAACAGAGTGTTTAACTGTGATATGGCAAATATAGGCAAGACCGCGGAAACTGCCGCGAAGCAGCTCAGAATGATAAAACTGCTTGAAGAAAACGGCATTGCCGAAAAACTTCCGGACAAGCTCAAAGAGCTGATTGCAGCCAGAAAAGAAAATCCAGAAGCAACTTTAATAGAACTTGGCAAAAAATTATCGAGACCAATCGGCAAAAGTACGGTAGAATATAGGTGGAAGAAAATCAGTAAATTATTATCTCAGATTTCGAAGGGAGAGGGTACCAATGTACTTGGGTAAGGTGGATATGAACACATACGAGAAAGGCGCCGGAAGAGAATTTCTTGTTTCAAACGGTCTTGGCAGTTATGGCTTTTCAACAGTTATAGGCGCCAACACCAGAAGAGAACACGGACTTTTGGTTGTAAGACCTACCGGCGAGGTGCGTCATTCGGTTCTTGTAAGCAAGGTTGAGGAGACAGTGCTTGCCAACGGCAAGAAATATCAGCTTTCAACCAACAGATACAAGGATATGGTATATCCTGACGGATTCCGTTACATTCAGGAATACAAGGGCAGTCCGTTCCCGAATATGCTGTTTGTCATTCACGGAACATTCATCAAAAAATCAGTCTTTATGCCGCAAGGAGACTCATGTACTGTAATTCGTTACGAAGTCGTTTCCGCGCCGGAAAAAATACAGCTTGAACTGCGTCCGCTTTTTGCACACAGACTGAATTCCGAAATCCGCTCTGTGCATGCGCAGGACGACTTTGCAGTTTCAACAAGCGGCGGTGCTTCAATAAAAGCTGAAGGTTACGGCTTTGCAAGTTACTGTACTGCGACAAAGGGCAATTGGACAATAAAGCCTCTTTGGTTTGAAAATATAGTTTACGAGCAGGATGATGTGCAGCAGTCGGCAGGTGACAGTCTGTGGGCTCCAGGCAAACTTACGCTTGACCTTGCAGAGGGTGAAGTTGCGTTTTTGGTGCTTTCCAATGAACCAAAGAGTTATGTGCCGGAGCAGCTTGAAAATCTGTTCAACAGCGAAGCCGAACGCTATTTTGAACTGCTGAAAACAGCAAATTTCGAGCCGTCAAATACTGCGGCGCGCGACATGATAGCAGCGGCATACAATCTTATTGACAATAAAGAGGACAAACCGGCGAAAATATATTCAGGCTATCCCTCAACCGAACGCCGTTCAAGAGACACGTTTGTTGCGCTTCCAGGACTCGCTTTGGCAACGGGACGAGCCGATACAGTCAAATCCGCGCTTGACGGCTGGCTTAAAAAGTGCAGCGAGAATGACTGGGTAATGCCGGGACGCATTGCCGAAGACGGTCAGCTTGTCACTGACGGAGCTGATAATGGTCTTTGGTTTGTATACGCTGCGGAGAAGTATCTGGCAAACAATAAAGACGATGAAATTATCAAAGGTGTTACAGCGATAGTTGACCGCTATCTGCAAGGTATTAAAGCTCTTGATCTGACGCTCGAAAACGGAGTGTTCCTCAGCGTTAACAGCGAAAATCCGGAGAGACACTGGATGAATTCAGTTGTTGACGGACAGAATGTCGTTACAAGAAAAGGCTGCCTTGTCGAGCTCAACGCCTTGTGGTACAACGCGCTGCGCACTGCTGAAAAATATGCCTGCGGCGACGCGGCGAAAAAGTACGGCGAAATTGCTGACAAATTCAGCGGAAGTTTTGAAAAACTGTTTTGGAATGACCGAAACGGCTGTCTGAGTGACTGGATTACTGCCGACGGGAAAGAAAAGAGCGACAGACTTCGTCCGAACCAGATTATTGCGGCAGCAATGCCGTACACGGCGCTTTCTGACGAAACGATAAAGAAAATTGTCCGAGTCTGTTGGGATTCGCTTTACACAACCTACGGACTTCGTACGCTTGACCCAAAGGACGATAAATTCAAAGGCTGTGCAGAGGGTGACGAAGGCAGCGTATCCAAAGCAAGGTATCGCGGAACGGCATGGACGTGGCTGCTTGGTCAGTTTATCACGGCATATCTCAGAGTGTATCCTGACAATAAACGCGTCGCGTGGATGTTCGTCCGTCCGTTCAGTTCGCAGCTTCGACAGGGCGGGCTTGGCTGTGTGGCTGAATTCTTTGACGGCACAATGCCCTACAAGCCGCACGGCGATGTCCTGAATGCGATGGCGCACGGTGAAATACTCAGAGTGCTGTACGAACACCTTGAAAAATAAACAGAAAATTTATCACAATATCCATAAATTTAATAAAGGAGTGGTTTTGTAATGGCAAAGTACAAAGTAGCAATCAACGGATTTGGACGTATCGGCCGTCTTACGACACGCGCGTTTTTTACCAACGGCAAAGAGAACAATTATGAAATCGTTGCTGTCAACGACCTGACACCGCCTGAAACCCTTGCTTATCTTCTCAAATATGACTCAACGTTCAGAAAATTTCAGGGCGATATTCAGCTTGACGGTGACACGCTTGTTGTAAACGGACAGAGAATTAAAGCAGTAGCAGAGCCTGACCCTGCAAAGCTTCCATGGAAAGAAATGGGCGTTGACCTTGTTATTGAGTCAACAGGACGTTTTACTGACGGTGAAAAAGCAAAGGCACATATTGAAGCCGGCGCGAAAAAAGTTATTATATCCGCACCCGCAAAGAATGAAGACGCAACAATAGTTATGGGCGTAAACGAAGGTATCTATGACGCGGGAAAACACAACATTATATCAAACGCGTCATGCACAACAAACTGCCTTGCGCCTGTCTGCAAAGTTCTTCAGGAAAAATTCGGCATTGTCAAAGGTCTTATGAACACAATACATTCATACACGAACGACCAGGCAATCCTTGATATTCCGCGTCCGAAAATTGTTCGCGGCAGAGCTGCGGCAATGTCAATAGTTCCCACAACAACAGGCGCTGCCAAAGCCATTTCGCTTGTAATGCCGGAACTTAAAGGCAAACTCAACGGCTTTGCGCTTCGTGTGCCGACGCCTGATGTTTCAGTCGTTGACCTTACTGCTGTGCTTGAAAAACCGGCTACGGCTGAAGAAATCAACGCGGCAATGAAAGAATACTCAGAAGGCGCACTCAAAGGCATACTCGGATACGCGGAAAAAGACACAGTGTCAATGGACTTCTGCGGTGACGCTCATTCATCGGTATTTGCGCCGGAACATACCTATGTCATGGGCGATATGATTAAAATTCTCTCCTGGTATGACAACGAATGGGCATACAGCAACAGAGTTGTTGACCTTGCAGACTACATACTTTCAAAAGGAGTCTAAATTATGCGGCTGAAAACCTTCACACCATCGGACGTTGCAGGAAAGAAGGTTCTTGTCAGAGTAGATTTTAACGTGCCTATGCAGGAGGGGCAGGTGACCGACGTTACTCGTCTTGTGTCCCATACACCAACGATAAAAGCGCTGACGGATATGGGCGCGCATGTGTCGCTGCTGTCGCATTTCGGCAGACCTAAAGGTGTTGCGGATCCAAAATGCTCGCTGAAACCTGTAGGCGAAAAATTTGCGGAAATTTCCGGATTTAAAGTGCGTTTTGTACGCGACTGCGTTGGACCTGTTGTTGAAGATGCGGTTGCCGCGCAGACTGACGAAATACTTATGCTTGAAAACGTGCGTTTCCATGCGGATGAAAGCGCAAATTCCATGGAATTTGCACACAAACTGGCAGCCCCGTTCAACGCTTACGTAATGGATGCTTTCAGCGTGGCGCACAGAGCGCATACCTCAACAAGAGCCCTCACGGAAATACTTCCGTCTTTTGCCGGACATCTGATGGCAAAAGAAATAGAAATGCTTTCTGCGCCGTGCGAAAATCCTGAAAAGCCTTACGTTCTGATTCTCGGAGGTTCTAAAGTTTCAGACAAAATCGGCGTTATCGAAAAAATGCTGAGCAAGGCAGATTATGTCCTTGTAGGCGGAGGAATGGCATTTACCTTTATGAAAGCGCTCGGCTACGAAATAGGCAGATCGCTTTGCGAAACGGAAAAACTTGGTTTTGCCGCGGAAATGCTGCGCAAAGCGGAAAAACTCGGCGTAAAGATAGTTCTGCCGAAGGACTTTGTTTTTGCAGATGAATTCAAAGCGGATTCACCGCACATCACAGTTGACGCGGACAATATGCCTGCCGGAAAAATAGGGTTGGATATAGGCGCGAAAACAGTTGCTGAATTTACGGAGATAATACACAACGCAAAAACAGTGCTTTGGAACGGACCTATGGGAGTTTTTGAAATGCCTGCATTTGCGGAAGGAACGCGGCTTGTGGCAAAGGCAATAGCCGAAGCAACGGAAAAAGGAGCGCTTACTGTGGCAGGCGGAGGTGATTCTGCGGCAGCGGCAACCCTGTTCGGGTTTGCAGACAAAGTATCCCATGTATCAACCGGCGGAGGAGCAAGCCTTGAATTTTTTGAAGGCAAAATGCTTCCCGGTATAGAGCCCTACATAATACAGGAATAATTTTATGCTCCGTGTTCCGGAGAATTTTTTGGAGGCAGAAATATGAGAAAAGTATTTGCGGCAGGCAACTGGAAAATGAACAACGGTATAGCCGAAACAGAAGATTTTATGAAAGGTTTCGGCGCACTGCTCGGAAATGATGATAAGGTATTCCGTGCAGT
>JAZRZG010000183.1:0-15305 GCA_045601305.1 Synergistaceae bacterium | reverse complement strand
AAAAAACCCGCTTTTGACAGGCTTTTTTGTTTCATTGTTTTGCTTTTCCACAAAATTGTCTCTGAACAAACTTCAATTCAGTTTTTACCTTCAAACTTATTGCAACTCTATTGCGTTTACTTTGAAACTGTTGCATTTACTCTGAAAAGTCGCCCCGCAGAATACCGCAGAATACCGCGCACAAAAGCGTTGCGGTGTGACGATTAAAGAGGTTGGTTTTGCTATAGGCACAAAGTGCAACATTCAGCGCCGTTACAGGCTATGCTATCAAAAACAAGCCCCAGCGGGACAACGGCACTGGATTGCGCTAAGTCCTTAACGGATTTCAGCTGAATGACAGAGAGACGCAGTAAACAATGGTAACTATGCGTAAGCCGAAATTTGGTGACAGCAAAATCTTTTCACTTCTTTTCGGCTTAATGCTTATTACTCAATGCTTATTGCTGCATACTTCTGCTTCTCGTCCATTCGAACAATGCCAAAGCAGCTGCGACTGAAGCGTTGAGCGAGCCGGTTTTGCCGTACATCGGAATACGCCGGAGTTCATCGCACGCTTTTTCAACGGCATGACCAAGTCCGTCGCCTTCCGCGCCTATTACTGTCAGCAGACGCGGCGGCATATCTTCTTTGAAAAGTGTGTCGCTGCCTTCCATTGCAAGCCCGACTGTCCAGAAATTTTCGTCCTGAAACAGTTTTATCGTCTGCGCTATATTTCCCGCACGCGCCACAGGCAGCCGCAGGGCTGCGCCTGCGCTTGTTTTTATCACTGTCCCCGTAGGCATACAACCGCCTCGTTTGGGAATTACAACTCCGCTCGCGCCTGCGGCTTCTGCCGTGCGGATTACCGCGCCTAGATTGTGCGGGTCTTGTAAATGGTCGCAGAGCAGCACAAGGCAGGGTGCGGGTGCTTTCGGCAAGCTGCTGATAAATTCTTCAACGTCCAAAAGTGTAACAGGCACTATACAGGCGGCGACTCCCTGATGGTTTTCGCCTGCCGAAAGGCGGTCAAGAGCAACGGAATCAACGTTGTTAAATACAATTTTTGCCGTGCGGCACAGTTCTTCTATCTTCGCTCTTACGTGTGGCTGCACGTTTTTGGCAAGCAACACTTTTGAACAGCGTTCAGGGTTGTTTTCAAGCAAGGACAGCACAGGATTTCTCCCCCAGCAGAGGTCGTCAGGCGCCGTCTCCTGTCTTTTGTCTCTCTGCTCGTTGTTTTTGTCAAATCGTTTCATTTTTTCCTCTTTTCCGCTATTCGGTGTAAATAACAATTAAATATTATACTGTCTGTCAGCTAAGTGCTGCATGCTTATTGCTATTTTTGGGTTTCTTCAAAAAACAGTCTGAGATATTTTCCTGTTTCCGTTTTTGCTTTTGCCACCTGTTCAGGTGTTCCTTTTGCAACTATATCTCCGCCGTTTTTTCCTCCGTCAGGTCCTAAATCGACTATGTAATCTGCCGAAGCAAGCACGTCGAGGTTGTGTTCTATGACTATGACTGAATTTCCTTGGTCAACAAGTCTGTGAAGCAGTTTGAGCAGTTTTTTGACGTCTGTGTAGTGCAGTCCCGTTGTAGGCTCGTCAAGCAGATAAAGTGTGTTGCCGCGAAATTTTTTGCTGAGTTCCGTGGCAAGTTTCACGCGCTGCGCTTCTCCGCCGCTTAATGTTGTCGCTGACTGTCCCAGACGGATGTAGCCGAGCCCTGCTTCCTGTATTACTTTGAGTTTATTGACAATTTTCGGTATTCCGGCAAAGAGTTCGCAAGCCTCGTCAACTGTCATGTTCAGCACATCTGCTATGGAACAGCCCTTGTATTTTACTTCAAGCGTTTCCCTGTTGTAGCGCTGTCCTTTGCAGACGTCGCATTTTACGTAAACGTCAGGCAGAAAAAGCATTGAAACTTTGAGTACGCCGTCTCCGTTGCATGCTTCGCAGCGTCCGCCTTTGACATTGAAACTGAAACGTCCGGGGGCATATCCGCGCAGTTTTGACTCGTGAAGTTCTGAAAAAAATTCGCGTATTGCAGAGAATACTCCGGTGTACGTGGCAGGGTTTGAACGGGGCGTTCTGCCTATAGGACTCTGGTCAACGAGAACTGCGTTGCGCAGTCCCGACCAGCCTTTAATCTCGTCAAATTTGCCGGGGCGTTCGCGATATTCACTGTCAAATTTTCCGCGAAGTCCTTTGTAGAGTATTTCGTAAAGCAGCGTGCTTTTTCCGCTTCCTGAGACTCCGCTTACAACGGCAAACACACCGAGCGGAAATTCTGCCTTTATATTTTTCAGATTGTTTTCGCGGCAGCCGGAAATTTTAAGCCAGCCCGCCGGTTTTCTGCGTTTTTTTACTGAAGTGTAAACTCCGTCTGCTTCACCTCTGAGGTATAGGGCAGTTGAGGAGTCTCCTTTGCGAATCTCTTCCGCGCTTCCTTCGGCAACAAGATAACCTCCGTTTTCTCCTGCCTCAGGTCCTAATTCAACAAGATAATCGGCGGCAACCATTGTGTCCCTGTCATGTTCAACAACTATTACGCTGTTGCCGAGATCTCGGATAATTTTCAGCGTGTCAAGCAGCTTGTTTGTGTCGCGCGGGTGAAGCCCTATGGTGGGTTCGTCAAGCACGTAGAGAACTCCTGTCAGCTGTGAACCTATCTGTGTCGCAAGGCGTATTCTCTGGCTTTCGCCGCCTGACAGTGTGTCCGCGCGGCGCGCAAGCGTAAGATAACCTGCGCCGACATCAACGAGAAACGCAAGGCGCTTTCGGACTTCGTTGACTGCCTGCCCGACTATTTTCTGCTGCTGTTTGCTGAGTTTAAGTTCATCAAGCAGTTTGAGATGTTCATCTATCGTCATTTCGGTCAGTTCAGCGATATTGTAGCCGCCAAGCGTTACCGCAAGTGCTTCCGGGCGGAGTCTTGCGCCATGGCATGCTTTACATTCATCTTCCACACGGTAGCGCGACAATTCTTCGCGGTAATTTTCCGAGTCTGTTTCGCTGTAACGTCTATCAAGCCACGGAAGCAGTCCGGGGTAATGTCCGTTGTATTCCCAGTCGCCGTTTTTCGTTTCAAAAATCATCGGTACTTTTTCGTCGCTTCCGTAAAGAAGCACCGTGCGTATTTCCTCGGACAGTTCGCCGAAAGGCTTTGAGATGTCCCAGCCTTTGTAATCTGCAAAGGCATGTGCCTTTTCTATCATGTATTTCATAGTCTTCCACGGCAGAAAAGCGCCTTCGTCAAGGCTCAGTGAGGGGTCAACAGACAATTCCTCTGAAAAATGCGCGTGAAAACCGAGCCCCGAACATTCAGGGCATGCACCTGAAGGCGCGTTGAAAGAGAAAAAGCGCGGCTCAATATCGGGCAGGCTTATTTCGCAGTCGGGGCATATATAGCGCTCAGTTAATTCAAGCTCAGGCTTGTCTTTGGAAACAAGAAGCACAAAACCGTCTGAAAGCTTGAGTGCCATTTCAACAGCCTCCGTAAGGCGCATTCTGTTGTCTTCGCGTACCTTAAGTCTGTCGATTACGCACTCAATCGTGTGGCGTCTGCGTTTGTCCAGCTCCACTTCTTCTTCAAGCCACACAAGATCTCCGTCTATGCGCGCGCGCATGTAACCCTGCTTATGCAGTTTTTGAAGCGTGTTTTTGAACTCTCCTTTTTTGCCTTTGACAACCGGTGAATAAATTTCAAGCGGCAGCCCGTCATATTCGCGAAAAATTTTGTCAACGATTTCGTCAACGCTGTAACGGTGGACTTCTTTTCCGCATTTCGGACAGTGCGGAGTACCTGCGCGCCCGAATAAAAGACGCAAGTAGTCATAAATTTCCGTTACTGTGCCGACTGTTGAACGAGGGTTGTGGCTTGTGCCTTTCTGTTCTATAGAAATTGCCGGCGAAAGTCCCGTTATCTCGTCAACGTCAGGTTTGTCCGACATACCCAGAAATTGCCGCGCGTAAGAGGATAGTGACTCCACATAGCGGCTCTGCCCTTCCGCGTAGATTGTGTCAAAGGCAAGCGAAGATTTTCCGCTGCCCGATGGACCTGTTATGACAACAAGTTTATATTTCGGTATGTCAACGTTTATGTTTTTTAAATTGTTTTGTCTGGCGCCTTTTATGCTTATGACCTGCTGAGACTCCATATCCTCCGTCTCCTTTCAGTTCCTGTATCATATCACGCAGCTCTGCGGCGCGTTCAAAATCAAGTTTTTCAACCGCAGTCCACATAGCTTTTTCAAGTTCTTTGATGTTGTACTGCCCTTCTTCAGGTTCTGCGGCGCGGTGTCCTTCTCCGCTTTCCTCCTGCAAAATTTCTTCCGGCAGAAGATTTTTTACCGCCTTTTGCACTGTTTTCGGTACAATGCCGTGTTTTTCATTGTACGCAATCTGTATCTCTCTGCGGCGCGCAGTTTCCTTTATCGTAGCCTCTATACTGTCGGTAATTACGTCTGCAAAAAGGATAACCTTGCCCGCCTCGTTTCTCGCGGCGCGTCCGACCATCTGGATAAGCGAACGGTGCGCACGCAGGAAGCCCTCCTTGTCCGCGTCAAGAATTGCCACAAGAGAAACTTCCGGCAGATCAAGCCCTTCACGCAGCAGATTTACGCCTACAAGCACGTTGAAAACACCCAGCCGCAAATCTTTAAGAAGCTCCGCTCGTTCAAAGGTGTCGAGTTCGGAATGTATGTAGCGTACTTTTATACCAAGTTCCGCAAGATATTCCGCAAGGTCTTCGGCGGAACGCTTTGTAAGCGTTGTAACAAGCGCGCGGTCGCCCCGTTCGATTATCGGGCGCAGCTCTGCAATCAGAGCGTCAACCTGTCCTGTTGCAGGCTGAACTTCAATTACAGGGTCAGGCAGACCTGTGGGGCGGATAAGCTGCTCAACAATATGCAGAGAGTTTGCAAATTCATAATCCCCTGGAGTCGCGGAAACAAAAAGTGTGTCTTTGTGCAGCTTCGGCTCAAATTCAGCCCATTTCAGCGGTCTGTTGTCAAGACATGAGGGCAGGCGGAAGCCGTGTTCCACCAGCACGTCTTTTCGCGCGCGGTCGCCGTTGTACATACCGCGCACCTGCGGCAGAGTGATGTGCGACTCGTCAACAAAAATCAGCGCGTCCGAAGGGAAAAAGTCAAGCAAGGTGCCGGGGGCTTCGCCTTTCGCGCGCCCTTCAAGAAAACGGGAATAATTTTCAATCCCGGAGCAGTATCCCACCTCGTTCAGCATTTCAAGGTCATAGGTCGTTCTCATTTTAAGCCGTTCGGCTTCGAGCAGTTTTCTCTCCGCGTTGAACTGCATAAGACACTCGTCAAGTTCCTGCCTTATTTCCGCTGAGGCGCGTTCTATCGCCTCTCTGGTTGTGACATACTGCTCCGAAGGATAAATTCCTATATGGTCTGTCACTTTTACGCAGTGACCGCTTACAGGGTCTATTTCTTCAAGCCTGTCTATTTCATCGTCAAAAAAACCGATGCGTACCGCCGTGTCGCTGTATGAAGGAAATATTTCAATAAATTCCCCGCGGCTTCTGAAAGTTCCGGGAGTAAGCGTCAGGTCGTTTCTTGTGTAATACGCGTCCACAAGGCGCGTCATAAAGGCTCTGCGCTCCCACGTCTGCCCTGTTTTAAGCCATATTATCGCGTCTTCGTAGTTCTGCCGCTTGCCAAGTCCGTAAATGCTTGAAACAGAAGCGACAACTATAACGTCACGCCGTTCAAGAAGCGCCTTTGTTGTCGCAAGCCGCAGCTTTTCTATGCGCTCGTTGACCGAAGCGTCTTTTTCAATGTAAATATCCTGCGCCGGCATATATGCTTCCGGCTGATAGTAGTCATAATAGCTGACGAAGTAGTTTACCGAGTTTTCTGGAAAAAATTCCTTAAACTCACTGTAAAGCTGAGCTGCAAGCGTTTTGTTGTGCGCCATTACAAGCGTCGGCTTTTGCAGTCCCTGAATAATGTTCGCCATGGTAAATGTTTTTCCGCTTCCCGTAACACCGAGAAGCGTTTGCACGGCGTGTTCTTCCCGAAAACCCCTCAGCAGTTTTTCAACAGCCTCAGGCTGGTCTCCCGACATCTGCCATGGAGACACAAGCTTAAATTTTTCATCCATACTATAATTTTAACACGGTATTTTCAGATTTTTGTTGTATACTTTTTTCATCAAAAACATAACTCAAAGGAGTGAACGGCATGACAATAAAAATAGGCATACTCGGTTACGGAAATTTGGGACGCGGCGTGGAATGCGCCGTTAAACAAAATAAAGACACAGAGCTTACAGCGGTATTTACAAGAAGAAATCCCGCAAACGTCAAAATTCTGACAGACAGCGCTGCTGTTGAACATATTTCATCGCTTGAAAGCTGGATGGGCAAAATTGACGTGCTTATTCTCTGCGGAGGTTCTGCACACGATCTTCCCGAACAAACACCTTACGCGGCAAAATTTTTCAACGTTGTTGACAGCTTTGACACGCACGCAAGAATCCCCGAACATTTTGCAAACGTTGACACAGAAGCCCAAAAAGCAGGCACGCTTGCGATAATTTCAGGCGGTTGGGACCCCGGAATGTTCTCTTTGCAGAGACTTTATTCCAACGCAATACTTGTCAACGGCAAGGACTACACTTTCTGGGGACGCGGCGTCAGCCAGGGACATTCCGACGCAATCAGGCGCATTAAAGGCGTTAAGGACGCAAAACAGTACACCTGCCCCGTTCAGTCAGCGCTTAACGCCGTCAGAAACGGTGAAAATCCTGAACTTACAACGCGTCAGAAACATACGCGCGAATGCTGGGTAGTGCTTGAAGAAGGTGCAGACGCTGCACGCGTTGAACAGGAAATCAAAACGATGAAAAACTACTTTGACGAATATGACACAACTGTCAATTTCATCAGCGAAGACGAACTGAAAGCCAATCACAGCTCACTTCCGCACGGCGGTTTTGTAATACGCAGCGGAAAAACAGGCTGGGACGAAGAAACAAAGCAGGTAATAGAATACAAACTGCAGCTTGACTCAAACCCTGAATTTACAAGTTCAATACTTGTTGCTCTTGCACGCGCGGCATACAGAATGTCCGCCGAAGGACAGAGCGGCTGCCGCACGATATTTGACATACCGCCGGCATATCTCATCGCAAAAGACGGAGATTGGATCAGAAAACATTTGCTGTAAGCACACAGCAGTCATCAGCAATAAAATTTATTTTCAGCAAAACGTCAAAAATCCCCAAATGTTACATTACCACAAAATGCCGATTACAGTTTTTCGCGCTAACATACAGCGTTTTAACATTCCCATTTAGAATTTTGCCATAATCCTGCTCGACAACCTTTCATAACAAACAACGAGAGCGTCCCCGCTCCCGTTGTCTATTCGCTTTCTATTATGCTGCGTTTATCCTCAGCGCTTCCGCTTCTGCGCGGCGTCCTTAATAATTTTCAAAATCTCAGGCGAAAAATATGCCGCCTGCGAAATCTCCGCACTCTTATTTTCAGACATCATTTATCCCGCCCTGTCGTACTGTCTTCAAACCTTGACCTGCACTTCCGCTCCGACTGCTAATCCCTCCGAGATTTACAACAACAAGCGCGGGCGATGCCACGCGCATAAAAAACGATTTTCCAAAGCCTTATTTTTTGTTTAACCATTCCTCGCAACTTCCACGGTCGCCAATCCACCAAAGAATTACAAAAACCAAGAAAGACGGAACTAGGGCTTCAGCACCCATCACAAAATAAGCTGCAACGCTGCCTATCAGCCATATCCAAAATAGGATAGGGTGTTTCCTGTAAACATTTACTATCGGAACTGACATATAAAACACTCCTTTCACCTTAGTTGATTTCGCACAAATGTCGTTCTTACTATCTTGAATAATTTATGCTACCCCTGACAACAATCAGCGTTTTACTCTTCTGTAGTCTTGCTAAAGCGATTTGTACTTAAATTTACAAATACGCCGTTGCCGCTCAAAATATGCTTGTATTTCTTTAGGAAACTCTTGCTTCCCTTTTCCCGTGAACCGCCCTTGAACTCCTCAAGCAGTTTCATATTCAATCCTTCTGATTGAACAAGCCATGCAATAGCACGCTGTTCAATCTCTTTTATCTCTTTTTCACTGTCGCTATAGCCTAAGACTTTGGCAATAAAACGCGTGTAATTTTCCCCGACAAAAACATATTCTCCTTCGCCGTCGCTTTTTTCCCAAGTGCACCCCTCAGTGAAACCAAAAATTTCAAGCAAATGCTTCCAACAGTCTCCGCTTCCGCGATATCTCAAATCAAAACGCTCACTCTCATCTTTTGGCGTAAAACAGTGGCGTCCCGCATACTTTGCAATAGTCTTTCCGCCTACAGTTAAAGCGTAAAGATAGACGTAGTAAAGCTTTTTCTGTTTCTGAACTTCTTTGGCTGACATTTTTATTTGCCTCCTCTTTGCACGTTAATTGTTATTTTTGGGAATCCAAGTCCCACATGAAGGACATACTTTCGCATCTTTTCGAATATAACACCCACAGGAAGGACAAAGCCTCATTCCGTCTTCCATAAACTTTCACCTCATTTCTCTAAAAATTTTTTAGCGTTGGCATACAAAAATTTATCCGTTGATATGTTCTTGGCAAAATCAATTTCTTTTTGTATCAATTTTTTGCCATTGTTTGCAAAGTACCTTAACGGAGCGGGGAAATCCGTACCAAACATAACTTTTTCCGGAGCTGAAAAGAATAACTCTCTAATCTCATCATGTGGTATAAACGAAGTATCAATATACACGTTGTCTGTTTCTTTTAAAGCAAACATTGCTTTAAATACAGGCTGTCCATGCGCTAAATCAACATTTACGTCTGAAAATCTTTTGCAAAACGGAAGATAAAACTCACAGCTATTGTGCATATCATAACGCCCTGTATGGATCTGAACAGGAAATCTCCGTTCCCTCGCTATACTGAATATTCTCTGCAAATCCCTTGCTCTCTGCATCCAATTCGTTTCTCCGCCGTGCAGTTTAAAACCCTCATAAATATCCGGCAGTTTTTCTAAATTACTGTCAAAGTCAAAATATTCTCCGCTTATCCAAAAAAAAGCATGAGCACTGTTGCCTGAGAGTCTTTTTAATTCTCTTGCCTCTCTGTGCATTGTTTCTGCCTTAGCGTCCCAAACAGCATTTGTTGAACTGAAAATAAACTCCGTTATACCTGCACGTTTGGCATAACCTGTTATGATTGCAGGCGAAAAATAATAGGCTTCTCCGCCCTTACCGTCCTTGCGTGGGAAATATCCCACATGTATGTGCGCGTCAAAAATTTTCTGTTCCATTTGCTATTTGTTTATGCAATTCGTCCACAAGTTCATGATTAATAGCCGCCACTTCGCAAAAATGCTCCGCTGACGTGAATATATTTTGCGTTTCATTAAAATTTCTGCACATACAAATTGAACAGTAGTCCCTGTCCTTGCAGGAAACACATTTTGGGAAATCTTTTCCGCGAACGTTTCTTAACTTAAGTATTGCAGGAGAATGCAGCCACACATCTTTTAAATTATCCTTAAAACAGTTTCCAAGCACATATCCGCCAAAGGCAGGACACGGATAATAATTGCCTTCGGCGCCTATGCACATTGAATCAATACCCGCACCGCAGACTTTTCTTGATTTCCATTCTTCATCAGAAACAAATTCATCTTTCTTCGCCGGATTAAAATATTCGGAATTAACAGGCACAGATTTAAAAATTATATCCTTCAACAATTCTCTGGTTTCATCTAACGTAAGTCTGCAAGACAAGTTACTCGTGTCTCCGTCCATTTTAGCCATTATTACAAAATCGGTCTGAGCAGACATTTTTAGGCTTCTTGCATAGTTAATTACGTCCAAATAACCTTTGAAATTGCCTTTCATTGTAGGACATGAGATTCTGCACGGCACTTGCGCTTCCCTAAGCTTTTCAATAGCTGTCTTTGTTTTGAGCCATGAACCTTTTCGCTGAGTTATACTATCGTGAATTTCAGGCTGCATACTGTATAGCGAGACCTGTACTGTACTTTCCGTTTCCAGCAGAAGCTTAATCTTTTGCTCATCGCATAAAGTAAGGTTTGAAAGCACTCCGACAATTAAATCTTTTTCTCTTGCATAGCGTACAATTTTTTCAAAATCGGGATGCAGCATACACTCACCGCCGGACAAACTCAATTCAAGTCCGCCCATCTCGGCAAATTCATCTATAATTTCTTTTATTTTCTCAAACGGCAGAAACAACGGATTATATTCCGGAATATAACAATGTACACAGCGTTCTGTGCACGCCTGGGTAATATCCATCTGTAAGCTGAATAAGGTTGGATTTGCTTCAAAATAATCGCCAAGTACTTTCTGCGGCATAAAATTCGCTTCTTTTTCTGATATTACAGACAAATCTTCAGCTGTTTTTGGGTCTTCAGCATCGTAAGTAAAATATTCTTCCTGTTTCTTAAGTTTAGAGATGGTTTTACCACAAAGAATATACTTATCCCTTATAAGCGGTGCAATAAAATCTTCAAAGTCTTTCTGAATAACCTGCGGATCTTCAGCAGAATACACTTCGCATATTTTTTTGATGATAATGTCTTTCTCTTTCGGCTCGCGCGTAATCCAGCGCATAAACACTTCTGCGTTGTTGAACATTTTGTCTTCCGAATTTATCCTCTGTATCAGATAAGTAAAATTGCCATAATTTCTTACAAACGTGTTCTTGGATAAACAAAGCAGCATTTATTTCACCCCATAAATTTCTTTTCTTACTTTTGCATAAGCACAGACAATATCCGAATGTTTAAATATATCGCCTGTTGCATTAAAATTATTGGCAGGACACACCTTGCAATATCTTCGATATTGACAGCTTAAACATTCCGAAATATCCCTGTTTTTTAAATTGCGCAGATATTGCAGTTTTTCGCCATTCCAAATCTCTGATAAAGTATTATCTGCGACATTTCCCAACACGTATTCATGCATACCGCCACACGGATAATATTCACCTTTTGAATTTACGTAGAGTCTGTTTTTGCCGATATCGCATAATTTATTGTCTGCCTTAACTGCGTCACAACTATACGGATAACCTTCATCACACAAGTCTTTATGTTCCTGCATAAACGCTTTTAATTCTTCAGGGGAAAGCGCATGATTTATAACATTATCTGAATCCATATTTGATTGAGGAATAATGTCACATGCAGGAATTAAATGCATTCTGTGTTTTCTTGCATAATCTGCAAGTCTGGAGTAATCTTTCATGTTTTCTTTAAGAACGGGCGCTGCAATTCTGCAGGCAACGCCAGCATTCTCAAGTTTTTGAATCGCTGTTGTTGTTTTTTGCCAACTGCCTTTTAATTTGGTAATCGTCTCGTGCTGTTCGGGGTTCATGCTATACAAAGAAACGTTGACAAACCACGGATTAGTTTCCTGCAACAATTTAGTAACGCTGTCATCGCACAGCGTAAGATTTGACATTACAACAATATTTAATTCCATGCTTCGGCAATAACGTACAATATCATCAAATCTTGGATGTAACATACATTCGCCGCCTGTCAGATGAACATGCAGCCCTCCAATCTCTCTAAATTCACGAAGCACCTTTTTGGTAAGCTCATAATCTAAAAATGTATTATTATATTCAGGTATATAACAATGCACACAGCGTTCTGTACATGCGCTTGTTAAATCTATATGCAATTCAGCAGGGACATTAAATTCTTCAAAGAAACTGCCTAAGGGCGTATATTCGCCTGCTGCATTTTCATCATCAGTATTTTGTACTGTACTGACAGGCATATCCGTCAGCAAAGTATTTTCTTCCTTTACATCTACAAAGCCAAATTTTCGCAATATGTCAACAAATTCACAAAAATCAGCAGAAATTAACTGTTTTGTTTCTGTTTCATACTCTTTTGTTATAGCATTAATTATGCTTTCAGTATCTTTCCACTGAAAGCTTATATTTTTCAAAAAGGTTGCGGCATCTTGTAAAATCAAACATGCACTGTTTCTCTTGTTCCACAGCATAGATTTATTACTGATGTGACGGATAAAACTATCTTTCGTGTAACATATCCTCATAAAAGGACTCTCCTAAAAAACAAATTTAGGCAAGGACAAAAATGCCCTTGCCTTTTGTCAATTACTTAAGGTCTCCACACTCACACCGTCTGTTCATATTGGTGCACCACGGAGTTGAAGTTTCAGTGGGACATCCGGCAACATATGATTTTTTGGCTTCCGCCTGTGCTACTACTACCGGTTTCTGATATGTCATTTGTGTTCACCTCCTTGCTTTATAATTTGAACATACTCTGTTGTAAGTATGCACACTACAACATATTGCAAATTATTCTCAAGTGCAATTCCACTATTTGCGGAACTGCATTAACGAGGTTATGATATCTACGATATTTTTTACTGCTCCGGTATAAGCAATAATTTTAGATACAATTGTTTTCCAATCCGATGAATCGCTTCTTGATTTCGATTGTTTAGCTTCTTTAGTTTCAAAAAGCTCTTTTATTTCCTCATTCTCCTGTATTTTTTCCAGTAATTTCCTTACAAGTTTTTCTCTGTCATTTTTACTGTTATAATTTAAAGCCTTCATCTCGAGAGCAATGAAATCAATAGGCTTTAGTGACAACGAATTGGATTGCTTGTAAGGTTTCAAAGTACCTTCAGTTGCCTGACTTAGTAAAGAACGATACAACATTCTCTCAGGCACCTTTAGTTTTACCCTGTTCGGCTCATATACAGCATCATTGACTAATGCCAAGAATGGCTCTTTCCACCAGTCTTTTGATGACTCAAAATATTTTTCCCAAACCTTATCTTTGATTTTTAACACTTTCTCAATTGATATTCCTAAAAGTTTTGCAATTTCTCCGTCAGAATATGCGTTGATATCCGTCGGCTTTTTATTATAGATAGCCTGAAAATAAAGCTCGAATAGCATTTCAGATATCTCAGGCAAATCAGTTTCTTCTCCGTCAGCATCAACTTTCAACATATAACAACTGCCAAAATTTCTGAAATAGCAGGTTTCTGCTATTTTGTCGAATGCCGCTGCCTTTGCCTTATCATCCGAAAACGTTGCCTCAAATCTCTGTCTTGCTTCCTGCTTATCCACAATGATTTCCCCCTTCCCTGTATTAAAATAGAACATTTTTTGTGCATGTGTTGGATGGAGGTAGAATCTCTCTGTCCAAACTTTCAGTAAAGTTGCCCTACCGTTGGAACTCTATATTAAATCTTTTAGTAATGTTGAG
This sequence comes from Synergistaceae bacterium, assembly GCA_045601305.1. Classification (GTDB taxonomy): domain Bacteria; phylum Synergistota; class Synergistia; order Synergistales; family Synergistaceae; genus Equadaptatus. The sequence goes on along the minus strand of JAZRZG010000183.1, from coordinate 2,018 downwards.
ATAAATTATAATCTGTGAGTTTTATTTGTCAATACTTTAGGGGTACTGCATAAGTTGATAAAATCAAGTTATCATAATTTTGTAAACGGAGGTATTGCAATGCTCGGAGAGAGGATTAAACATTACAGGACGTTGAAGGGCTGGAGACAGGACGAACTTGCAGAAAAGTTATTTGTATCTGCCGGTTATGTTTCCGCTTTGGAACGCGGGCATAAAACGCCGTCGCTTCCGTGCGTTTTGAAGATAGTTGAGCTGCTCGGCTGTTCGCCGAATGAATTGCTTGAATATAAAGGTTTGGGAATTTCCGAGGGCTTGGACGCGGCAAGTATGGACAATACAATTTCTTCTACGGTGAAACTGATGCTTTTGTTAAATCCGGAGGGCAAGTTTAAGGTTTTCAGCTACGCGAAAGACCAGTCAAGTATTCCGAATATGACGGCACGTTAAAATCCGCTCACGGACACAAACCGAGAGCGGATTTTTTGTTTGTTGTATTGTGTTTTGTCTTGTGTAAATTTAAATTACGCGTTCACCGACAATTTTTCCGTAACGTTTCGTTCCTGATTAAACAACGTAAACATTATTCGCAGGCTGTCATTTTCTTTTCAAATTCCGCCACAGAAATACCCATTTCTTTTGCGGCTGTATCTTTAGAAAGCAAATTTTTGCGGACAAGGGCAGTATAGGTATCAACTATGCCTTCCGCTCTGCCTATTCCTATGCCTTCTTCTCTGCCTATTCCTATGCCTTCTTCTCTGCCTATTCCTATGCCTTCTTCTCTGCCTATTCCTATGCCTTCTCTCAGCATTTCTTTCCCGTAAAGTTCGGTTTCGTTTTCCTGATTAAACAATGTAAACATTATGTCTCTTACCTCCGTTTCTCTTTTCTTCAGATATTCCGTCAGCAGGTTTCTGTCGTAGCATATTCTCAACGTTTCTTCTATTGCTTTCTGCGTTCTGCCGTATTTCTTTACACAGTCGTCAAGCACTTTGCAGAATCCAATGTACTGGCTCGTTATTTTTTTGCTGTCGTCCTCGTATATCACTTTTACTTCTGCGTCTATGCAGCATTCTTCGTTTGGGAAGAATTCTTTGCGGAATGATATTGTATCCGAATGTCCTTCTCTGTCTTTTGTGTAGAGAACGTACAGCTCAGGTTTCGGCGGCTGCGCTTTTTTGCTTGAGTAAAGCGATATGTCTTTCTGCCTGAAATAGTCTTTGTAACTGCTCATAAGGTACATTAACGATCTTATGATTATGTTCACAGACCATGTGCTTTGCGCTTCAACAAGCACTATTATTTTGTCTTTTACGAGGAAGCCCAGGTCATTGTATTCTTTGTTGACAAGTATTTTTTCAAGCGTGACAATTGACAAATCGCTTTCTGCTGTTTCTTTGTCCTCAGGGTGCAATGCCTGATACAACTGAAACAGATATTCGGGACTCGCGAACAAATTACGGAATACGCTGTCTTTTGCCGTATATTTTACCGTGTTCGTGTTTATGTTCTCTGCCGTTTCGGTCATCCTGTACCGCCTCCCTTGTTCTGCTCTGTCTTTCCTGTATTATAGCATAACAGGCAGTTTTTCGCGCGATTTTCATACAATTCATTTCAAGGGCAAAATTTACAAGGTTTGCACTGATAGATAACTAAAAACACAACCGAAGAACGAAAATTTCTCCGGCGATTTTGTATTTTGGTACGCAAACAAACGGCTATGCCGTTAAATTTCAGCGGTTTGCCGTTTGTTCGTTTGAAACTTTGTTGCTTTGCTGCATTGTGTTGCTTTGTTACAATCCCAACGCCGGAGAGGGAGCCGTGTGTGGACTTGAAGCCGGGCAGTGCCCACTGCTGCAAGCGTTTAACGCTTGCAGTGCTTCAATCGTCGTACCTCGAACAGGTGCGGATTTGTCTCGGCGATGTTGACGGGATTACGCAAACGCGAATGCGATTTTTGGTTTTTGTTCGGGGCGGGTTTCCTCCGCGGAGTCAAACGTTCGTTTGGCTGATATTGTCAG
>JAZRZG010000182.1:0-1000 GCA_045601305.1 Synergistaceae bacterium | reverse complement strand
TGACAACAACGAAAAGAGGCGATACGATGAAATATTATGAAAAACTGCTTGCTATGGGATGTTTTTCCCTGCAAGATGTGGCGCGGCTTACGGGAAATACGGAAACAGCCCGCACAGTCTGTAAGTCTTATCTGAAAAAAGGATATATCGAGCGCATCAAGCGGGATTTGTATGTTGCCATCAGTTTAGAAACAGGGCAGACGGTATCAAACCGTTTTGTGATCGCTTCCCATATCAGCGACAATGCTGTGGTTTCCCATCACAGCGCCTTTGAGTATTATGGTTACGCCAATCAGGTGTTTTATGAAGTTCAGGTCACAAGCAAGAGCCGTTTTCAGGATTTCAGCTATGACGGTCTTCAATACCGGCGCATCATGCCGCAGATCAAAGGCGGCGTTTCCAACGAAGGCAGCGTCCGCGTTACAACGCCGGAACGCACCGTGATAGACTGCATCCACCTGTTTGAAAAAGTGGGTGGACTGGAGGAATTATTGCGCTGCATCGCCTTGATTCCGACACTAAAAGAAGCAGACCTGCTTGCCTGCCTTGCAGAATACGATAACGGCTTTTTGTATCAGAAAGCAGGATGTATCCTTTCGCATTATGCCGCCGCGCTCGGCTTGACAGATGCTTTCTTTGCGGAATGTAAAAAGCATCTTCCCAAAGGAAAAACCTATCTCTATGAGCGCACTTCGGATTTCGTTTTTTATGAGGACTGGCAGTTATACGCCCCGGCCGATTTCTCCCATGTCACAGATAAAGGAGTAAATGATTATGATGCAATTTGACCGTATGACCCTCGGCAGACAAGCTCGTGAGCTGGGTTATGTCCGTGATACCTTTGAAAAGGTTTGCCGCCTTGCGGATGTATTGGATACTGTTCAGAAAGATCCGCTTCTTTCGGAAAAACTGGCGCTGAAAGGCGGTACGGCAATCAATCTGACCATCTTTAATTTTCCGCGCCTGTCTGTGGACATTGATATGGATTTCGCGGAAAACC
>JAZRZG010000181.1:0-32505 GCA_045601305.1 Synergistaceae bacterium | reverse complement strand
TAAGACTTCCGCAAGTCTCCGAACGTTCGGGAGTTCGCCCGCAAGCAAGGCATATAAAATTTGTTTCTTGCCCCTACATATACAAAAACGATTTTTCTTATCAAAATGGCAACCTGTTTTTGAAAAAATCCTTAATTTTTTTACGCTCGCATATGAACTGACCTTGCAATTTGGGAGTATGGAGTCGGGAGGGGAGAGGCGCAATTCGGGAGTATAGGGCGGTGAACCCGCAATTCGGGAGTTGGTATGAAACATGGGTTAAAAATCTTTTCCCGTTATTTATACCCCCGCGGTTCTATACCCCCGGCATTTTTACTCCCGTGTTTTTTATAAAAGTGGTTGCCATTTTGATGACAAAAATCGTTTTTGTATATAGGACGGCAGACTGGGGATCACTACAAGGCTCTCTATTTGCGTTTTGCGCGGCATAGCCTGAAAAATCTGAAAAATCTGAAAAATTCGGAAACAATTCGGAAAAAAATTCGGAAAAAATCTCTGATGATTGCGGTTTTTGTCTGGAATTTCAGCGCAAAAAATGTTATAATATCACGGTTATAAGCGGCAATGTTTTCGTGTCTGTTTTGGGGCGGAAACGGTGTTTTACGGAGGTTTTGAAATGGGTAACAATGTAAATCAGGTTAATCTTTTTGAGGTAGGCAGGGTCAATGCTCTGCCGATTGAAGATGAGATTAAGACGAGTTATATCAACTATGCGATGTCGGTTATTGTCGGCCGCGCCATTCCTGACGCACGGGACGGATTGAAGCCTGTTCAGCGCCGTGTGCTGTGGGATATGCTTGAGCTGGGTGTCCGTCACAATCAGCAGACGAAGAAATCGGCGCGTATTGTCGGTGACACGATGGGTAAATATCACCCGCACGGCGATGCTTCCATATATGACACTATGGCGCGTCTTGCGCAGGATTTCAATTTGCGTTATCCGCTTGTTGAGGGGCAGGGCAACTTTGGTTCGATAGACGGCGACCCTCCTGCGGCAATGCGTTACACGGAGGCGAAACTTCAGCTTCTTGGTGAGGAAATGCTTGCGGATATTAACGAGGAAACTGTTGACTGGATGCCGAACTTTGACGAGTCGCTTATGGAGCCTACGGTGCTTCCGTCGCGTATTCCCAATCTTCTTGTCAACGGCACAACGGGTATCGCGGTCGGTATGGCGACGAATATGCCGCCGCACAATTTGGGTGAGGCGATTGATGTCTGTTGTGCGCTGCTGTCTAATCCTGAGGCTGAACTTTCTGAGCTTGTGAAACTTATGCCGGGTCCTGATTTTCCGACTGGCGGAATCATTATGGGCAGAGACGGCATTATGGATGCTTACAGAACGGGCAGGGGCAAGATTATTCTGAGGGGCCGCGCGGAGATTGTCGATGGAAACCGCGGCAAGAGTTCTATCGTCATCACGGAAATTCCGTATGCGGTGAACAAAACTACGTTTATTGAAACGATTGCGAAATGTGTGCAGGCAGGTCAGATTGACGGCGTGTCGGATTTGCGCGACGAGTCTGACCGCGAGGGCATGCGCATTGTAATAGACACGAAGGCTGACACAGACCCTAATTTGGTGCTTCGCCAGCTTTATAACCGCACGCAGCTTCAGTCAACGTTCGGTGTTATCAATCTTGCAATTCTTGACGGTCAGACGCGGGAGCTTAATCTCAAGGACATGGTCGGCATTTTCCTTGACCATCGTCGGGAGGTTGTCCGCCGCCGCACGGAATATCGTCTGCGCAAGGCTGAGGAGCGAGCGCACATTGTCGAGGGGCTGCTCAAAGCGCTTGATATAATCGACGAGGTTATCCGCACAATTAAGTCTTCTGAAAATGCCGCGACTGCAAGAAATGCTCTTGTCGCCAATCTCGGTTTCACCGAAATTCAGGCGCAGGCAATTCTTGACATGAAACTGCACAGGCTGACGGGGCTTGAGAGGAACAAGCTTGATATGGAAATGCGGCAGCTTCGCGCGGATATTGAACGCTATCGCAGTATTCTGGGCAGCAGTTTTATTCTTGACTCTGTCGTTAAGAGTGAGCTTATCGAGGTGAAGGAGCAGTACGGCGACAAGCGCCGCACGGATATTGAGGACGGCGGTCTTGAGGAGGTCAATGACGAGGATCTCATTCCTGAGGAGGATATTGTCATTGCTCTCAGCCGCGACGGCTATGTCCGCAGAATGCCGCTTGCCGACTACCGTGTTCAGGGACGCGGCGGCAAGGGTGTTAAGGGTGTCGCGACGAAGGCGGAGGATGAAATAGCAATTCTTGAAACAACGACAACGCATCGTCAGCTCTTCCTCTTTACGGACAAGGGCAAGGTTTACGGCATGAAGGGTTATATGATTCCTCAGCCGAAGACGGGCAAGGGGAAGCTGATTTCAACGCTTGTTCAGCTGGAGCAGGGTGAAAAGGTTGTCGCGATTAAGGACAAGGACGCTGATGACGCGAAATATATTTTCTTTGTCACGAAAAACGGTATTGCAAAGAGGCTGCCTGTTGAGGAACTTGACGGGCTTACGCGCGCGGGACGGCGTATTCTCGGTCTCACGGAGGGCGACAACATCGCAAGAATCCGCGTGACGCACGGCACTGACGAACTGCTGTTCACTACTGCAAAGGGGCAGACTATCCGTGTGCCTGAGGAGGAATTCCGCCCGCTTGGCAGGCAGGCGCAGGGGGTCAAGGGAATACGGCTTGACGACGGCGACTCTGTTGTAGGCTGCGACGTTGTCACGGACGGTTATCAGGTGCTTTTCATTTCGTCGAAGGGTATCGGAAAGCGCACGGAATATGCCGAGTTTACCACGCATCACCGCGGCGGTTACGGCGTGCGCTCAATGAAGCTGACGGCAAAGACTGGAGATCTTATAGGCGCGTGGGGCGTTGACGATGAGGAGGAAATTATAATTATTTCCGCAAACGGCCGCATTGTCCGCATTCCTGTAAAACAGATTTCAATATTGAGCCGCACGGCGACAGGCTACACGGTCGCGCGGCTTGACGAGGGTGATACAATAGCCGACATCAGCATTGTCCGCAGTGTTGAGGAGGATTAGCGTTTGCTGCGTATTTCACGTTACGGCAGATTTGAGGTAAGCCTGTTTGCTTTTGTCTTTCTGGCGGCATGCTTCACTTCAAAGTACTTGGCTGTGCTGCTGCTTTTTCCGCTGACGTTTTTCGTCTATTTCTACCGCGACCCCGACAGAGAGGCTGACGCGGAGGAGGGATGGCTTTCTCCGGCTGACGGCAAGGTAGTTGAAATTCTTGACGTTGAACACGAGTATCTCGGAAAAGCGGTAAAAATCGGGATTTTTATGAACGGTTATGACGTTCACGTCAACCGTTTTCCGACAACGGGAACTGTTGAATATGTCAGATATGTTCCGGGGAAGAAAAAAGTCGCCTTTGCGCCGAAGGCAAGCGATGTCAACGAGCGTTTTTATGTCGGCGCGAAATCGGCTGACGGGCGTTTTCTGCTCTGTCAGATAGCCGGAATTATGGCGCGCCGCATCACAAAAGATGTGGCAATCGGCGATGAATACGGGCGCGGTGAACGTTACGGAATGATAAAATTAGGTTCAAAGGTTGATCTGTATCTGCCTGACGCGATAAGACCCTGCATAAATGTCGGAGACCGCGTTACGGCAGGTAAAACGGTAGTGGGAGTGAAGAGAATTGAAAGAGCAGAATAACGCGAAAATACCGGTAAATGTTGTTATCCCGAACATGATTACGAGCGGCAGCGTTTTTTGCGGTACAGCGTCGCTTGTCATGACTCTGCACGGCCGTTTTAACGCGGCGGCTCTGCTGATTTTCTTCGCTGTGTTTTTTGATGTCATGGATGGGAGAGTGGCGCGAAAGCTGAACGGAAGCAGTCCTTTCGGCGAACAGCTGGACAGTCTTGCGGACGCGCTGAGTTTCGGCGCTGCGCCTGCCGTGCTTGTGTACGCGGCATATCTCGGCAGCGCCAAGGCGACTACCTATCTCGGCGGCGCGGCGGCATCTCTCGGCATTATCGCAACGGCGTTTTTCGCGCTCTGCGGCATTCTCCGCCTTGCGCGTTTCAACGTCTGCCATGTCCCCGCAGGTCCTTTTCAGGGGCTGCCCATTCCGGCAGGCGGGCTGACGCTTGCGTCGCTTGTGCTTGCACGGTTTGAGCTTTCTCCGCTGGTCGTTATGTTCGGAATGTTCTTTGTCGGAGTGCTTATGGTCAGTTCCGTGCCGTACTGCAACGCAAAGAAAATGCACAGCGGAAACATTATAAAGGTAAGATTTTATTCGGTAATTGCGCTGATAGCGGCGATTTTCTTCTTCCTGCGCTTCAAAGGCTTCATCGTTGTTTCGCTCATATACATTGCAACGGGACTTTTCGGAATTGACCTTGCAAAGTGGGCAACAAGGGAAGAAGATTAGCTGAGACGGTCAGCTGTCAATATTCAGCCGAAAGAAAAATGTCAAAAGCTGACGGAAGAACGAGCAGCGCGAGCGAAAAAACTGCAATAAAAATCCTGATTGCCAAAACGGGAGTGAACAGAGAATGAAAAAGATTATGACAGGTAACGAAGCAATAGCCAGAGGCGCGTGGGAGGCAGGTCTCCACGTTGCCGCGGCGTACCCGGGAACACCTTCAACTGAAATTCTTGAAAATATCTCTACGTATCCTGAGATTTACTGCGAATGGGCGCCGAACGAAAAGGTTGCCGTAGAAGTCGCCGCGGGCGCTGCTTTTGCAGGCGCGCGCTCCATGGCGGCGATGAAGCACGTCGGGCTTAACGTTGCGGCAGACCCGTTTTTCACTCTTGCGTACACAGGAATTTCAGGCGGTTATGTTATCAACGTTGCCGACGACCCCGGCATGTTCAGTTCACAGAACGAACAGGACAGCCGTTTTTACGCGTCGCACGCGAAAGTGCCTATGCTTGAGCCTTCCGACAGTCAGGAAGCGCACGATTTTATCAAACTGGCGTTTGAAATCTCGGAAAAATTTGACGCACCGGTGCTTTTCCGCGTAACTACGCGCGTGTGTCACAGCAAATCGCTGGTTGAAGTCGGTGACAGAGTTGCCGTTGAAGTTAAGCCGTACACGAAAAACACGCCGAAATATGTTATGTCTCCTGCCAATGCAAGGCAGAGAAAAGTTGTGCTTGAACAGCGGCTTAAAGAGCTTCAGGCGTTCAGCGAAACGACGAAGCTCAACAGAATTGAAGACAACGGCAGCAAAATAGGCATTATCACAAGCGGAATTTCCTATCAGCACGCTCAGGAAGTGTTCAGCGATACGGCTGACTATCTGAAACTCGGTTTCACTTTCCCGCTTCCGCCGGAGCTTATAATGAATTTTGCAAACGCCCATGACGAAATCTACGTCATAGAAGAAAACGAGCCGTACATTGAAGGCTTTGCAAAACAGCTCGGCATTGACTGCGTCGGCAGAGAAAAACTGCCGTTTATCGGCGAACTTGCGCCTGAAATCATCCGCAGCGCCTTTGTCCCTGCGGCTGAAAACAGCGGCGGCTACGCGGTCGAGGCAAAAGCGCCTCCACGTCCGCCTGTGCTTTGCCCCGGCTGCACTCACAGAGGCTTCTTCTACGAAGTCGCGAAATACAAGGATAAAATCATCACGACGGCAGACATCGGCTGTTACACTCTCGGTGCGGTGCCTCCGCTTGGTGTAAACGATTCCGTACTCTGCATGGGCGCGTCAATTTCGGGAGGCATAGGCTTCCGCAAGGTGCTGGACAAAGCGGGCGACGGCAGAAAAGTGTTTGCCGTAATAGGCGACTCGACCTTCTTCCATTCAGGAATAACGGGGCTTATAGATGCTGTCGTAAACAAAGCGGCAATAGTTGTGAATATTCTTGACAACCGCATTACGGCAATGACGGGACATCAGGAAAATCCTGGTACAGGCAGAACGCTTATGGGAGAGCCGACTCATCAGGTTGACCTTGAGGCGCTGTGTCTTGCCTGCGGCGTGAAAAAAGAAAATCTGCGCATCGTTGACCCGTATGACCTCAAAGCGACAGAAGAAGCGGTGAAAGCAGGCTATGAAGCCAAAGAACCGTTTGTAATCATCACGAAACGCCCCTGTGCGCTTATCAAAGAGGTTATGAAAGAACGCGCGAAAATGAAATGCGCGGTTGACCGCGAAAAGTGCATAGGCTGCAAGCTGTGTCTTAAAGCTGGCTGCCCTGCTCTCATGGTTGAAGACGGCAAGGCAAAGATAGACAGGGCAATGTGCAACGGCTGTGAAATATGCGCTCAGATCTGTCCGAAAAAAGCAATTTCAAGGGAGGATTTGTAAGATGAACGATACCAAAAGCATTCTTCTTGTCGGCGTAGGCGGTCAGGGAACAATTCTTGCGTCAAAAATCCTCTCGGAAGGACTTGCGCGCAAAGGTTTTGATATCAAAATGTCGGAAATTCACGGCATGTCGCAGCGCGGCGGCTCTGTTTCAACCCATGTGCGTTACGGCACAAAAGTCAGCTCTCCGATAGTTTCCGAAGGAGAGGCAGACGTTCTCGTCGCATTTGAAAAATCTGAGGCTGTGCGCTGGCTCAATTATCTTAAAAAAGGCGGCTGGCTTGTTGTCAACAATTACGAAATTAAGTCGCTGCCTGTTCTGACGGGACTTGCGGAATATCCTGACGGCGTTGTCGAACAGCTTGAAAAATCGGTTGACAACATCAAAGTATTCAACGCAACGCAGATAGCGCGCGAACTCGGCAACGAAAGAGCGCAGAACATAGTGCTGCTCGGCGCGCTCATAAAGGCGCTCGGAATTGACGACATGGACTGGGACAGTGTGCTTGAACAGCTTATGCCGGCGAAAGTGCTGGAACTCAACAAAAAAGCGCTCCGCGAAGGCATGGCGCAGTAGAATACAGCATACAGGCTGCAGAAAACAGAGTTTAGAACAAGAAAATCCGCCGTCTCGGCGGATTTTTGGTGTCACTGTCAGCGGACAACCGGCAATCGGCAGTAAAAACAACTTGCGCATTGTTAACGATTTTACGTTCAAACAACTTGCGCATTGTTAATAGTAATCAATGGTATTGCTCTAAAAACAATTACAACTACTGAAGAATCCGTTGTTCGCGCTGATTTATATTTTTATTGCGAAAAATCGTTTTTTACGCTTCCAAAAAATCGGTCATTGGCAGTTGTTTTTACGCGCTGTGCGTGAATTTCGTGGCGCCTCGTTCGTCATAGGTGTATATTGTGCCGCCAACGCGCACGTTGACCGTTGTGCCTGTATAACCGTGGAGTTCTCCTGTTTTTGTGTAAAGCACGCGGTTGCTCTCATCGTAAACGTAAACGTTTGAACCTTTCTGAATTGCTGCTGCTATGGACATAATGTTTTCCTCCCGATAAGTATATTTGTTATCGCCGCATTTAATGCTTTGCCAAGTGCTGTCAGCTAATCACCAAAATCCTGTACATTAAGCCGCACAACTCTGCCGAGTCTGCGCTTTGCGGCAAGCAGAAGCAGATTGGAAAGCAGAAGAGCGACAGTCAGAGGTCCCACCCCTTTGGGAACAGGCGAAAACGCGGCGATATCCCCCTCTTCGCAGGGAAGCATATCGCCCGTAAGTTTCCCGTTGACGAAATTTGTTCCTACATCTGCGACCCATGCCGCTTGTTTGAGCTTTTTCGGGTCTAAAATGCCCGCTTTTCCCGCCGCTGAGATAACTATGTCGGCATTTGAAACAGCGCTGTCAAAGGCCTCCTGAGACGTGCCTGTATGGCACACCGTTACGGTAGCGTTTCTGTGCTGCGCCAGAAGCGCCGCCGCGCGGCCGACGTTGGGGCTTCTTCCGATAATCGTGCAGCGTTTTCCGGAAAAGTCCATGCCGTAATATTCAAGCAGAAGAATTGCGGAATGTGCCGTGCAGGGGAGCGGAATGTCCGTTTCGCCGAGGTACAGCCGTCCGAGATTTTCCGGCAGGACGCCTTCAATGTCTTTTTCCGCAGGCATGAGCGCGCGCGTTTCGCTGACGTTCAGACCTTTCGGAAGAGGTGTCATAAGAATAATCGCGTCTATGTCAGGATTTTCGGCGATTTTGGCAAATTCTGCCATGAATGTTTCCTTTGATATATCGGCAGGAAACTGTATATGTTCAGCAAGCGCGCCGACTTCGCACGCCGCTTTCAGCTGGCTTCCGACATAGTTGAGCGAGGCGGCGTCATCGCCTGCCTGAACTGCCGCAAGTCTTGGTGTAAACGGAAGTTTTGAGATTTCCTGTGCAACCCAGGCGCGTATCTGTTGTGCGGGCGTTCTGCCTTCAAGCAGGAGGGTCATCAGTCTTTCTCCGTTTCTTTGATTTTGTCGTTGACTTTTTTGAGGTACTGCCCGATGCCCTCATGCACGACAAGGTCTGCAATACAGTCCATCGGAGTTTCATCGCGGTTGATTATCACAAGCTTTGCGCCGCACTGTTTTGCCTGTCGCGGAAAATAATTTGCCGGAGAAACTGTGAGAGACGAGCCGAAAACGATAAAGGTATCACAGCGCGAACTCCAGCGGTCGGCAAGCGCAAGCGGCTCGTTAGGAAGCATTTCGCCGAAAAGCACAATGCCCGGCCGCAGTTTTCCGCCGCATTCGCAGCGTTCTCCGTTCAAAAAGCCTTCGTCTGTGTCGTACAGTCTGCCGCATTTCTGACAGCGCACGGGCAGCATACTGCCGTGAAGCTCTGCGACATTTTTTGAGCCGGCGCGCTGATGAAGTCTGTCAATATTCTGTGTGATAACGCCGATGAGATAACCTGCTTCCTCCCATTCGGCAATGATTTTATGACCGATATTGGGCTTTATGCTTTCGGGAACGTAAAGACGCGCTTTGTAAAACGAGCGGAAATTGTCATAATTGTGAAGCACCGCGTCAATAGAACACATTTCCATAGGGTTTGCCTCAGACCATAAGCCTGTGCGTGAGCGAAAATCCTGCAACCCTGACTCTGTGCTTAACCCTGCGCCTGAAAAAACCGCAACGTTTCCGGTCTTTACGCGTTCGGCAAGCCAGCTGATCCCTTCTTCGCAATTCATAAAAAAACCTCCTTTGCTTTTACTGCTATTATACATTAGCGTTCAGCATTTAGCCAAAAGATTTTTATTGCCGTCAGCCAAATGACTGCAGAGAACAGCAGGCGTTTTCTTTCAGCGCAAATACCAACGACCAACGACTGCCGACTTGCGAATTTTCCCCCTTCCGTCTCCTACAAGAAAAATGTGTATCTGCCTATTTTAATGTATAATTGCACGGATAGAATTCATGCGGGCAGATTGCCGTCTGCGGGGTGACGTGTTGATGAAATACGAGAAACTGACAAATGAAAATATAACTGCCGTGAGCGAACAGCTTTATGCTGATTTGACCTCTCTCGGCTATAAGCAGAAAACAGCCGCGGCATGGCGGCGTGCTGCGGAAAAGATAATGCGGGACTATCAGACGCGTTTTGGCAGTGACACGGAATTTGCCTACGCCACGGCGCAGCATTTCGGCAGCGTAAAGGCATCTCTGCAGTTTCGCTGCGCAAGTTTCAACCCGTTTCTTGCGGGAGACAACTCACTGTCAGGTCTGAACAAACTGCTGTCAATACATGACACCGTTCCTGTTTGGAAATGGAGCGGCGGAGAAAACTGCGTAACGGTAACGGCAAAAAAAACGGCGCAAAGGCTCAGGCATTGCAAAAATGTTCGCCTCTGCTGCCGTTGCGATGCTCTGCGGCTGGCTGTCTGTGTTTCTGCCCGTTTCTCTGCAAAACTTTATTAACGGCTCTGTCGTAACTCCGCTGTTCAAAATCTTTATGCGCGCAATCAACTGTATTGCCTCGCCGCTTATTTTCCTGATAGTGTCCTGCAGCATATACAACGTTGGAGACCTTGCCACGCTTGAAACCGTCGGCAAAAAACTGCTTTCAAGATTTATGTGCTACAGCGCGCTTTTTCTTGCCAGTTTTATTCTGCTGTTAAGCCCGTTTTTTCTTGTTGAGACCGGCGGAAAAGGCGCGCTTGACTTCAATTACGTCATGGAACTTTTGACAGGAATTGTGCCGAACAACATAATAACGCCTTTTTCCGAGGGCAATACGCTTCAGGTGTTGTTCCTTGCGGTTGTGAACGGTCTTTGTATGCTTGTTTTGGGCAAAAAGACAGAAAGCGTGACGGAAATAGTGCTCCAACTGTCCGACATGGTACAGCTTGTCATGAACTTTATCGGAGGCAGTTTGATAAATCTCTTCATTTTCCTGAGCGTGTACAAAATAACGCTGAGCAGCGGAGGAGCAGAAACAGGCAATTTCCGGCTTGTACTGCCTCTGATTTTTATGCCGTGCCTTCTGGCAATGCTTGTCTGCCTGCTGATAACATCGCTCAGATTTAGAGTATCGCCGTTTCTTCTGCTGAAAAAGCAGGCAGCTCCGATACTTATAGCCTTTACCACAGATTCTTCCTTTATCGCTACAATGCCGAGTATAGAAGTGTGCAGCGAAAAACTCGGAGTGAACGAAAATCTGTCAAATTTCGGCGTTGCCATGGGCAACGTTATGTTCAGATTTGCGCCTGCCTGTCAGTATGCCGCGCTTGCGCTGGTACTGGCAAAAATCTTTGCCATACCGGTCACGCTGCAATGGCTTTTGACAATGTGCATCACAGCCTACGCAATAGCTCTTGCCTCACCGCCTGTTGTCGGCGGACGACTTGCCACCTGCGCAATATTCAGCGCACAGGTAGGTTTTCCGGAAGGAGCAGCAAGCTTTCTTGTAATGTTTATGATACTCGGCGGATTTATAAGCACAGCCTCAAAAATCTTCTGTACGCAGCATGAACTTATATGGCTTGCCTCAGACATGGGCAGACTTGATCAAGAAACGCTCAGAGCGTAATACGTTATACGTTAAGCGTTAAAAAACACAAGGAGCGAATAACGAACAGCTAATCGCTCTAAACTATATATTTCTTCACATGCGGTATTTGGTTAAGCAATGCCGAAACTGCGAAAGAACATACAAAAACGGCAAGCGCGATTGCCGGAATCAGAAGCAGCGGACAACTGTCCGCAACTATCCCCATACGCTTGAACCAAATGTCAAAAGCCGCATGGACAAGATATGCGCCGAAAGTGCAGTCAGACAATTTACGGATAAATTTACCTGATTTCAGATTATATTTACCGAAAACAAAAAGAGCAGCTGCGGCAAAAAGAGTATTGAGAGTAAAATTGCGGTAGAACGAAACGATTGCCTTGCCTGCGGATACGCTTGCGTATGAAGTTAGGAAAAACGTGGAAAAAACTCCGGCAATCCCGGCAAGATAAATGAGTCTGCGTGTTTTCTTTGACAAATCAGTCTGCGCAAGCCTGTAACCAAGCAGAAAATAGAACGCAAGAGCGAACGGCGCGCCTTCGTAAAAATAACCGGAAGCAGTCTGAATACCGTTTGCGGCGGCTTTTGTGCAGCCGAAAAGTTCAAGCAGAGAAGCAAAGGTCGTCAGCAGGAATTTGAAAACAAACGCGATTTTCAAATAATAATCCGTAAGCCTTGTATCCTCTGAAATTCTTTTCAGCAGCGGCAGAAAAATATAGATGCCGGCTATCGCATAACAGTACCAGAGATGTGTAGCGCCTTTAATAATTCTTTCAATCAGCGGTTTGTCCTGCGAAATTCCGAAATACGCGTAATACAGCGAATAGCACAGAAAAGCTGTCGCTATGCGCAGAAGATTTTTAGAATAAAGTTTTTTGAGGTCAAGAGGGCGGGAGAGAAAAATTGCCCCGCTTATCATTACAAAACAGGGTACCGCCCAGCGGCCTAAGGTGTCATAAAAGTTGCATATCTGCCACACAGCGCCTGTTACGTCAAGCTTTGTCCAGTCTCTTGCCGCTATATGCGTAAGCATTACCGCAAAAACGGCAATCACCCGCAGCGGGTCCATCCATTCAAATCGTTTCTGCATATCCTGCATTACAGTCCCCCGAATCCTTGAAAGTTCTGCAATTCATAAAAGTCTGCTTTTCTGTCCGACACTATTATATATCCGTGTACAAAAAAAAAGAAAGCCGTTCTTTGCCTCTTGCCTGCCGCAAGCCGGCGGCAGATGACAACCGTCAAAAGATACAAGGAAGAAGAAAAGTTGGGCAGAAAATTTGTATCATTTGCACGCGGAAAAAAGTTTCGAAGTTGCGATTAGATGGTATAATAACCGATAAGAAGGCATTTTTAATAATTGTTCCGCCGTGAGTATTTTTCACTGCGTAATAACGCTGTACAACAGCGTTAAACACGAATTAAGTCTTCGGACATTACAAATCTGCAGGAGGAATGGAAATGAAAAAACGGACACTGTGTATTTCTTTGGTTGCAATGCTTTTGACGGTCGCCTTGGCATATACGGCATTTGCCGCTGAATTGCCGTTTAAGTCAATGAAAGAGGTTAAGGGCATGGGCGGTTATCTGTACGAGGCGGAATATGGGCCGACTACGGATTATGCAACGTTAAACACAATCTGCAAGCAACTGTTCGGCGGACAACCTATGCCGACATCTGGTTGTACATCGGTTCGTAAAGATAATCTTTACGGGCGTAATTTTGACTTTTTCTGCGACCGGTATGCGGATATCATCGTTCGTACTCCGGCAGGCAGCGGACATTACGCTTCCATAATGCTTGACGGCGGTATGCTTGGAAGAACACTTGGAAATAAAGTTGCGTCGCTCTTTTCCGGAGAATTTTGCACTAAAGCAAGACTTGACAAAATTATAGCCGGGGAGGCTCCGCTGAATTTGGGTGATATTTCAGAAGAGATGTGGCTTACGCTGCTTCCGTATGTCGCTATAGATGGTATCAACGAAAAAGGCGTTGTCTGCAACATTAACGTGGCGCAGAGCGGAGAGGGCGTAGGGCTTACAACAGGTACAAAACCGGAACTGGCAGGAACGGAAAAAGACCTGTATGTAGCTCTTCTGCCGCGATATATTCTTGATAACTTTGCCACTGCCAAGGACGCTGCTGACGAGATTCAGAAATTCAATATCTGGGCATCGGTTACGACCGAAAATCCGCAGACGGAATATCATATTATGATTGCCGACAAGGATAACACGTATATTGTGGAATTCAGAGACAACAAAATGCTTGTCAAAGAAATTTCGGACAAACCGTACATGACAAACTTTAATGTGCTGCTCGGCGAGAAAAAAACTGTCGGCTTTGACATGAAGGGCTGTGTTGACCGCACAACAATCAGCAACTATGCAGGCGCTGTAGATGATAAAGGCAATTTTGACCGCGGAAACGGACACGGTGTAGAACGCTACAACATAATAGCTGAAGGTTACGCTGGCGTGAACAGCAGGGAAGATATGCGCGCACTGCTTGATAGGGCTTCTTACGGAAAGCTTTACAGTGACCCAGTAGCCCGCTTTGACGAACTTGTAGCGGGGAATACGGAAATGTTTGTTTTGGAAAACGCCATAAAGGCTGTAGTACCCGAATTTGCGTTTGATACAGATGTATGGGGCTTAACGTTACAGTCGGCGACGGAAAACGCGGCTGCGCTTTGCGAAAAATACCAACTTAGCACAGTTTTGCCGAAAATGGCTGAGGCAACAGACGAAGACGGCTTCCGCACTCTCATAATGCCAATACACACCATACACTCCTGCATATATGACATTCCGGCAGGCAAGGTGTGGATAAAGTCGCAGGAACTCGGCAAGGACGAGGGCGCGTGGGATGATGAATACTGCCTTTCATTGAAAGAGGATTCAGACAGCAGCTCAGGCTGCAACGCAGGTTTCGGCATACTGGCGCTGCTTGCGCTTGCAGGGCTCGCATACAGGAAAGGCCGTTAGCGGTAAGCAGGAAAAAATACCGATTTACTGCGAAACGCACATTTAAGCAGCAAAAGCTCCGGATTTCCGGAGCTTATTTTGTGCTGATTTTACCGTTTTTAGAGTATAATTAAGTCGGTTGCGAAATTTATCAACGGAGGCGTTGTACTATGGAAATTAAACGGGCAGACACAAATTTTGAACTTTGCAATTACGAAGCGGCGGCGTTTGTGACGTACTGCGACGAAATCACTCTCGGCAGTCTTTGCGATTCAAAGGCTCAGGATGTAAAAAAAGCTCTTGCAGGCCTCAATTTTACGGGAAAGGCCGGAACTGTTACAAAAGTTACCGTAAACTGCAAATCTGTCAAATTTATAATCGTCGCGGGCGCAGGTAAAAAAACGTGTGCCAACAGGCTTGACCACGTTCGCACTGCAGCCTACAACGCAGTCCGCAAGGCTGCGGAATACGGCTGCAGAAGCGTTGCACTGACGCTTGCCGACACGGAAGCTGAATACAGCCGCGCGGCGGCGGAAGGCGCAGTACTTGCCGGCTACCGCTTTGACAAATATCTCACAAACAAAGAGGACGATCATTTTGTCGTTCCTGAAGTTACCTTTGTGAACGCAGACGAAGCGGCACTCCGTGAAGGTCAGATACTTGCGGAGGCGCAGAACTTTGCGCGCGGTATAGCAAACGAGCCGGCAAACAAAATCACGCCTGCGGACTTGGCGGCAATAGCGCTCAAACTTGCGGACGAGTATGGGCTGACGTGTGAAATATGGGACGAAAAGAAGATAGCCGAAGAACGCATGGGCGCGTTTCTTGCTGTCGGAAGCGGCTCAGCAAATCCTCCGCGTTTTATAAAACTTCAGTATGCGCCGAAAGAGGCGAAAAAGCATATAGTTCTTGTCGGCAAGGGGCTTACCTTTGACAGTGGCGGGCTTGATATTAAGCCTGAAAACTTCATGCTCACAATGAAAGGTGACAAAACGGGTGCCTGCACAGTGCTTGGCGCCATTCGCGCGGCTGCTGTGCTGAAACTTCCCGTTAAAGTCACTGTCATTATCTGCGCGGCGGAAAATATGCCCTCCGGCAGCGCATTCCGCCCTGATGATATTCTCGCGGCGCGCAACGGCAAGACAATTGAAGTCGTCAACACAGACGCGGAGGGACGTCTCACTCTTGCGGACGCTCTTTGCGCGGCAAGCGAGCAGAAGCCGGACATGATTGTGGATATCGCGACTCTTACGGGAGCCTGCGCGGTTGCTCTCGGAAGTTCCACGGCAGGCGTTTTCTCAAACAATGACGAAACCGCGGAAAAAGTTCTGACGGCAGGAAAACGCGCGGGAGAGGGACTTTGGCGCCTTCCGATGACAGACAAAAATCTCCGCGACTCAATTCACGGTCCCTATGCAGACGTTGTAAACTGCGGAGAACGCTACGGCGGAGCAATAACGGCCGCTATGTTCCTTGAAGAATTTGTCGCTGACGAAATACCTTGGGTGCACATTGACATCGCAGGCGCAGACTTTATTTCCAAGCCGTGGGGCTATTACTGCAAGGGAATGACAGCTTTTGGAACTCGAACATTGATAAATCTGCTTGCAGGAGAATAGCATAACGCTGCGCTTAGGATAACAGCACACAGCAGACCTTGTCTGCCCAGCAAGGTCAATAAAAGTTTTTGCTGAGTGAGGTACGAACAAAATGATGCATACTGCTACCGAACTGATCGGACAGATTGACCGCGTAACGTTTTACAACGAAGAAAACGGCTACGCGGTGCTCAAAATGCAGATAAACGGCTATACAGAGCCGGTTACTGTTGTCGGTTGTTTTGCGAAGCCGGCTGTCGGTGAAGTGCTCAAAATGCAGGGTGAATGGACTTCGCACCCGCGCTTCGGAGAGCAGTTTAAGGCAAACACGGCGGAGACTGTGACCCCGTCAACTACCGGCGGCATTGAGCGCTTTCTTTCGTCAGGGCTTATAAAAGGCATAGGTCCGGCGGTTGCAGCGCGCATTGTAGAACATTTTGGCGAGGACACTCTGCGTGTGCTTGACGAAGAAAGCTACCGCCTCTTGGAAGTAAACGGCGTAGGACCGAAAACTATTGAAATGATAAAAGCCTCTTGGGTTGAACAGAAAGAAATTCGTGAGGTAATAGTTTTTCTGCAGTCCTACGGTGTTGCGACAGGTTACGCGCTACGCGCGTGGAGACAGTACGGCGCTTTGACGCTTCAGGTGCTCAAAGAAAATCCTTACCGCCTTGCGACAGACATTTACGGCATAGGTTTTCTGACTGCGGACAAAATAGCCTCAAGTCTTGGGTTTGCCACAGACTCTCCTGTACGTGTGCGTGCTGGCATTCTCCACATACTCAATAGTTTTGTCGGTGAGGGCAGCGTCTATGTGCCTGTTGACGAACTCACAAAAGCAGCCTCCGAGCTTCTTGGCGTTTCGGTTGAGCTTGCCGAGGAAGGCGTTGAGCAGGCGAGACTTGCGGAGGAAATTGTTGCTGAGTGGTTCAAAAATGACAACGGCGAGGATGACTTTGCCATTTATCTTCCCGCATTTCAGTATGCCGAAGAGCATTCGGCAAAAAAACTTGCAGAGCTTGTGTCAACCCCCTACAACAGGCAGTACGCTGACGAAGACGCGGCAGTTTCCTGGGCAGAACGCGAGCTTGGCATAGAATTTGCAAAAGCTCAGCGTGAAACGGTGCGTGCCGCAATAAATTCGCAGGTTATGGTGATAACAGGAGGCCCCGGAACAGGAAAAACAACTCTCATACGCGCAATTCTCAAACTTCGCGAGGCAAACGGCTACACGGTGTTTCTTGCAGCGCCTACGGGGCGCGCGGCAAAGCGTATGAGCGAAGCTACAGGGCACGAAGCGAAAACAATCCACAGACTTCTTGAATATATAGGAACAGGTAGCGGAAACGGCGATTTTCTGCGCGACGAAAACAATCCGCTTGAATGTGACCTGCTTATAGTTGACGAAGCCTCTATGATAGACCAGATACTTTTCTACCATCTGCTTCAGGCATTGCCGTCAAAGGCTTCGCTGATACTTGTAGGCGACGTAAATCAGCTGCCCTCTGTCGGCGCGGGAAACGTGCTTGCTGACATAATAGAATCCGGCGTGTGCCACGTGGCAGAGCTCAACGAAATATTCCGTCAGTCGCAGGAGAGCCGGATTATTGTCAACGCGCACCGCATAAACAAAGGCGAAATGCCGCTTGTTGACGAGAATTACGCGGCTGGACTGAAAGATTTTTACGTCATACCTCAAGACGATCCTGAAAAAGCCTTGGACACAATTCGTACTCTTGTAACGGAAAAAATTCCGCAGCGGTTCAATTTTAATCCGCTGACAGACATTCAGGTGCTTACGCCTATGCACAAAGGAAGTGCAGGAACTATACGGCTGAATGAGGAACTGCAGAAACTGATGAACAAAACAGGCGGCGCGTCGGTTCAGAAAATGGGGCGCACCTTCAGTGAAGGAGATAAGGTTATGCAGCTCAAAAACAACTACGACAAAGACGTGTACAACGGGGACATCGGCATTGTTTACAGCATAGATGGCAATTCTGAGCAGATGGTGGTAAAAATGGACAATGGACTTGTTTCGTACGAATTCGGCGAACTTGACGAACTTGTGCATGCTTATGCCATCTCAATTCACAAATCGCAGGGGTCGGAATATCCGGCGGTTGTAATACCTTTCCTTACACAGCATTACGTAATGCTGCAGCGTAATCTGCTATACACGGCGGTTACGCGCGGTAAAAAACTTGTTATAATAGTAGGCAGCCACCGTGCGATAGCCATGGCGGTAAAGAACGACAAAACAGGCAAACGCTGGACGAGGCTTGCCGAAAGATTGAAAAGAGGGGCTTAACAATGAAAAAAACATGTACAGTTATCAGTTTATTGATTTTACTGGCGGCAACTGTTCCAGCATTCTCCGCAGACAAACTGGGTGCAGAGACAAAAATGAAAACAGCATCGTTTTGGATTAACCGCGTACAAAATTCGGACGAGATCATAATGACACCGGAAGCAATAGAAGAATTTAACGTCAAAATAGTTGCTGCTCCGAACACTTATTGCAAAAATATGCTGGAATATCCGAAAACGCGTTCAAAAGAGGACATAATTAAAGCAATAGGCGTAGAAAGGAAGCTAATGCCTAAAAATTACGTTGACGGCAGACGCGTAACGAAAGAATTTCTTAACAGCCTTGTTGAAGAATGCAACATTGACGCGTTGCAGGAAGAAACGCCGGTGCGTTATGGTATTGTGTCAGCCAACAGCATGATTAAACTTGTTCCAACAAAAAAGTCATCGCACAAAACGCCCGGTGACAAGTTGTTTGACAGGTACGTGGAAAGCTTTGTAAAGATAGGAGAACCGCTTGCCGTATTCCACACGTCGCGTTCCGGCAAATGGTGCTATGTGGTTGCCACGAACTGTGACGGTTGGATGCCTGTGGAAGACATAGCCTTTACAGACAAGGAAACCATGGCAAATTACCTTGGCAAGCCGTTCATAATAGTTACGGGGACAAAAATATATCCGCGCAGCGGACTTACCGGCGAACGATATGAATTTCAGCTCGGAACACGCCTTCCGCTTGATGAAAACCGCGAAGAAACGTTGAAAGAGGTAGGCAGTTTCTCAAGCTATGTTGTTCTGCTTCCCGCCAGAGACAAAAACGGTAATTTCTGCGAAAAAAAACTGCTCATTCCATGCTCGGCAGACGTACATGAAGGGTTTTTGCCGTACACACAGGAGAACCTGCTGAAATATGTATTCAAATTTCTTGGTGAACCGTACGGCTGGGGAGGCAGTTTCGGGCAATGGGACTGCAGCGCGATGATTCATGACATCTATTCGCTCTTCGGCTTCAGACTGCCGCGAAATTCAGGCGCACAGGCACGCATACCGGCATTTTCAACAGACGCAAGAAACATGAGCGACGAACAAAAGCGCGTTTTGCTTGCAGGGCTTCCCGCAGGCACCATACTCCAAATGCCGGGGCACGTAATGTTCTATCTTGGAACAGTAAACGGCATGCCGTACATATTCCATGAAACCTATGCAGTCTACGGGCATGCAAAAAACGGGAAAATGAAAGAAATTCTTATAAACTGCGCCGTAGTGTCAGATATGGAACTTCGCCGTGCAAACGGAAAGAAAATCATTACCGGCATAGAGAAAATTGTGGCGATAAAATAACTGAAAACAACCGATAGAATTTCGTCAATAAAATTCCGCCGAAACGGCGGGATTTTGTTTGCACTCTGTACGGAAATGATAGTATAATTACTAAGTTAAGGAAATGAGTTTTCCGGAGGTGTGTTGTATTGGGCAAAATGCCGGTTATTACCATAGACGGGCCTGCCGGCGCAGGAAAAAGCACTGTTGCAAAACAGGCTGCGGAAAAACTTGGTATTCCGTATCTTGATTCCGGTGCTATTTACCGCGCAATAACGTGGTATATGCTTCGCGCCGGGATTCCGGCTGAGGAAAGCAGCGCTCTGGAAGCTGCGCTGGGCGGTATGTTTTTTGAGCTTAAACAGGGCGGCATTTCCGTAAACGGCAAAGATGTATCAAAGGAAATCCGTACGGCTGAGATTGACAAAAACGTATCGGCATATTCCGCATTAAAAATTGTGCGCGATTCAATTCTTGGCATTCAGCGCGCACAGGCAAAAAACGGCTTAGTTGCTGACGGAAGGGATATGGGTACTACCGTCTATCCGAATGCAGATTTGAAGATTTTTCTCACTGCCGCTGCCAAGGAGCGCGCGAAACGCCGTTACGAAGAACGCATGGCTAAGGGTGAGCCTGCGGATTACAATGCCATTCTTGAACAGGTGCTTGCCCGTGACAAATATGACACGAACCGTGAGGTGTCACCGCTTATTCCCGCAGAAAACTGTATTGTTATCGATTCAACTCATATGAGTGCAGAACAGGTTGTCAGCGAGATTGTGCGGCTTGCGGAGGAACTGTAAAGCATAATTGCCAATTTGAGGTGTTAACTAATGTATATAAGCATGACAGGCTTTAGCAGAACACAGATTCAGCGTGTGTGGGGTACTCTAAGTCTTGAACTTTCAAGCGTAAATCACCGCTATCAGGAAATTACGGTCAAGCTGCCGCGCGATTTTGCAGGCTGGGAGCCATGGTTTCACCAGAAACTCCGCGCTGCTTTCCGTCGCGGGAAAGTGCAGGCAAGAGTTGAGGTTTTTTGGGCGCAGGATTTCAAAAAAGCCAGGCTTAACAGAGAGATTTTTGATAGTTACTGCAGCGAACTGATGTCGCTTAAAGATGAGTTGGGGCAGAAAAGCGAACTGATGCTTGAAAAAATCATTACTCTGCCCGGGGTTCTTGAACTTCCTGCGGTCGGTGAAGACGACGAAACCTACAAACTTGAAGAGACCTTCTCAGAACTGATTGAAAAGGGTGTCAGCTGTTGGCATGAGATGAGAGCGCTTGAGGGCGGTCATCTTCGCGAAGAGGTGCTTCTGCACCTTGAAAATATAGAAAAACTTGCCGCAAAGATTGCGGTGCGATGGCAGATTGCGCGTGACGAGGCATTTGCCGCCGTGCGTGCAAGAATTTCTGAAACACTCGAAAAACTTGGCGGAAATCTTGAAGAAAGCAGATTCCTCCAAGAGATTACGATTATGGCAGACAAGTGGGACGTGGCAGAGGAACTCGCGCGGCTGAAAAGCCATATTGAAAAATTCCGTCTTACGGGAGAAGAAAATATATCCTCCGGCAGAAAACTTGATTTTCTGACACAGGAAATTAACAGAGAAATTAACACCCTTGACTCAAAGGTCGCGGATTCAGAAATCCGGTGGCTTGCGGTTGAGGCAAAATCAGAGCTTGAAATGGTAAGAGAGCAGATACAGAATTTGGAGTAATCATCGTCAGAGTGTCGCAGGAGATATATAAATGAGAGGACATCTGTTTATTTTGTCAGGACCTTCAGGCGCTGGTAAAGGAACTGTACGTGCGCGTGTTTTTGAAAATATGAGCAATATGCTGTATTCTGTTTCCTGTACAACCCGCAAGCCGCGTTTAGGAGATGCTGAGGGCAGGGATTACTATTTCCTGTCTGAAGATGAGTTTCGCCTCATGGTAGCCGAAGGACTTTTTTTGGAATGGGCGGAAGTACACGGGTATCTTTACGGTACACGCCGTGACTTTGTTGAGAAAGCGCTTGACGACGGCAAGGACATGATGCTTGAAATAGACGTTCAGGGTGCGCTTCAAATAAAGAAAAAAATGCCTGAGGCTGTTACTGTGTTCCTTGCACCGCCGTCATTTGAGGAGCTTGAGCGCCGTCTTCGCGGAAGAGGCACGGACAGCGAGGAAAGTATCAGAACAAGGCTTGAAAACGCAAAAAAAGAGCTTGCCTGCGAACCTGAATATGACCACACAATAGTCAACGATACCGTCGATGAGGCGGCTGAAAAGTTTGTAAAATTAATTAATTCCTACAGGAGGGAAAAACAATGATTTGCGCTGATATTGAAAAGCTTTACGAAGATCGTGGCATTCCCAACAAATACGTTCTCACTCTGATTCTTGCCGAACGTGCACGCCAGCTGAGCGACAGAAAAGGCACAGGTTTGGGTTATGACGAAAAGTTCATCACCAAGGCGATGGATGACGTTGCGGAAGGCAGAGTAAAATACAAGATGACACACATTGTCACGCCTGTCGAAGACGGCATAAACGAAAGTGTGGAAGCAGAATAGGAAAATTCTTTTTGCCATAAGCGGCGGCATCGCGGCTTACAAAACGCCGGATATTCTCCACGGCTGGGTTAAGCAGGGCTGCGAGGTTGAAACAATACTCACAAAATCGGCTGAAGCCTTTGTGAGTCCTCTTGCGTTGTCTTCTGTCAGCAAAAGAAGAGTATGGCGCGAAGATGATTTTACGTTGCCTGAATACGGCAGCAAAATTCCGCATATTTCGCTTGCCGAATGGGCAGACGTAATCGTTGTTGCGCCCTGTACGGCAAACGTACTGAAAATTGCTGCGTCAGGTGATGCGCACACGCTGCTTGGCGCAACTCTTATCGCCTGCAGAAAGCCTGTTGTGCTTTTTCCTGCAATGAACAGCAATATGCTTGAGCATCCTGCGACTCAGGCTAATATTGAGGCTTGCAGAAAGCAGGGTTACACGGTGGTTGACCCTGACGAAGGTATTCTTGCCTGCGGCACGGAGGGAAAGGGCAGACTTCCCTCTGCCGAAACAATTTACGAAAATGTGCGGCGCGTTCTCTGCCCGAAAAAGGATCTTATCGGCAAGCGCGTAATGATTACCGCTGGACCGACGCACGAATACATCGACCCTGTGCGCTACATAAGCAATCCGAGCAGTGGCAAAATGGGCTATGCACTTGCAAAGACCGCATGGTACAGAGGTGCTGAAGTAACGCTTATTTCAGGTCCTTGCAGCCTTGAATGTGTGCCGCAGATTGAAAAAATTTCCGTGACCACGGCTTGTGAAATGTACGATGCGTGTATGTCGCGCAGAGAAAATGCGGACATAATTATAAAAGCCGCAGCCGTAGGCGATTTTCGCGCGGCGGAAGAGTCTTCCTGCAAGATGAAACGCGAGGACAGAGACAATTTCACAATAGAATTTATCCAAAACAAAGACATTGCTGCTGAACTTGGCAAAAACAAGCCTGCAGGGCAGATTCTTGTCGGATTTGCCGCTGAAACGGACAATCTGCTCGCCAACGCGCAAAAGAAAATGCTATCCAAAAATCTTGACCTCATAGCAGTCAACGATGTTCTGCAAGAGAATGCAGGCTTTGGCTGTGACACAAATGCAGTAACAATAATCTCTTCGGACGGCGAAAAATATGCTGTATCCGGCAGCAAGGAAGAAGTTGCCGACGCAATTCTTGATGCCGCCGTCAAAAAAATGGCGTAAAATGCCTGTTGTTTCAGTTGCTGTAGCAGGTCCATGGTGGACGGTGCTTTCCTACAATTCAGACAAAGAGCTTTGCGAAGGCGTACGGGTAAGAGTTCAGCTTGGGCGCGGCAGCCGTGTAGGAATTGTCATTGCGCAGAAGGCTTACGAAACGGTTGAGGAAACGAAGGACATAATTGAAGTAATAGATGAAACTCCGATACTTCCCCGCGAACTTTGGAATACAATAAAATATTTCGGCGACAACTGGTTTACAGGGGTTGGCAGTGCGGCAAAATTCCTGCTCCCTGTGGCGTTTTTTGATGATAAAAGACTTACTCCGTACACTAATGCGGCAATTTCGGCAAAAAGCAGCGTAAAATATTTTTACGAGCCGCGCGATGACAAAAGATACGCGGACTATATTGAAACGGCAAAGGATTTTTCAGGAACATTGTTTTTATTCCCGGAAGTTGAGACTGCAAAAACTTTTTGGAGTATGCTGCTTGACGAAACAAAAAAGCGCGGAGTGCTTTTTCCGGCGGTGAATGCCAAAAAACAGTGGGAGTGCTGGAAAAAAGCGCGTGACGGCGAATATGATTTTATAGTAGGTTCGCCCTCTGCCGCCTTTGTTCCGCTGAAAGGAATTTCACGAATAGTCATTGACGAAGAAGAAAGCGGCGCGTGGATAACTCAGAAATATCCTGTCTGCAATCTGCGTTCCCTGCTTGCGGTACGCGCGCGTTTTGCCGGCGCGAAATTATGGCTGGGCGGACGTTTCCCGTCGTCAAAGGCTGCCGCACAATGCGGCAAAACAAGCGAAGCGCCGCGCGACAGAGTTATTTTCGTTGATCTGCATAACGCGTCAGCGTTTGAGGTGAAAGGGCTTAAAGACAATATTCCCATAAGCAGACCTTTGCTGCGCGAAACGCTGCGTATTCAAAAAGAAGGCAGATTTGCCCTGTGGCTGCTTGACCGTAAAGGCTTTGCAGGAGAAATTTTCTGCGGCGAATGCGGCGAAGCGCTGAAATGCGGTAAATGCGGAGGTACGCTTCGCTGGGAAGCAAAGAATAACAAACTTGTCTGTTTAGACTGCCAGGACAATTCTGATTTGCCAGAATGCTGCCCTGTGTGCGGAGGAAGATTTTTGGAGGGTATCCGCCCGGGCATTGAAGCCTTATACGAAAAGGCGCTGCCTATACTGAAATACTGCGGCTGTGAAAACGTGCTGCTTGCTGACGGAAAACTGCAGTCCGCAGCGTCGCTTTCAGAACAGTATCCGAACGGTGCCGTGATAATAGGAACCAGAAAAATCTTGTCGCTTGCTTCATCGCTTAACTGCGGCATGGCAGGCTGGATAGACGCTGACGCTGAGGCGCGCGGAGAAAATTACGATGCGAAAGAACGTGCCTTTGGTTTGCTTTGGGAGTCTGCATGGCGCGGCATTGCGCCTGACAGACGTACAGTTGTAATACAAAGCCGCTGTCCGGGGAAAAACTGGCAGGAAGGGCTTAAACGCGGCTGGAACGTTTTTTGGGAGAAAGAACTCAAAGGACGCGCGGAATTTGAACTGCCGCCCTTTGTGCCTATGCTTGAAATAGAAATGCCGAAAAACAGTGGAAAATATTTTGCCGAAAAGCTTGAGAAAGCCGGTATGGAGTTTATAGAAAGCGGTTCGAACGATAAATTTCTTGTGCGTACGAAACATTTTGCGCAGCTTAGAAAAATTCTTGAACCGTACTATAATATAAAAAACAGCCGCAGGGGAATGCCGCGGGTTTTGCTGAAACTAAACTGACGGAGGGAAAGACATGAAAGCAATAATAACGGTACTCGGCAAGGACAAAGTGGGAATTGTTGCATCGGTGGCAGTGCACCTCGCCGAAAAAAACATTAACATACTTGAAGTGTCGCAGACTATAATTGACGGCTATTTTGACATGTTAATGATTGTTGACATATCAAAAATGAGCTGTACGCCGGCTGAAATCGCCGCTGACCTTGAAAAACTATCCGGTGAACTCGGGCTGCGCATACAGTTCCAGAGAACGGAAATTTTTGAGGCAATGCACAGGATATAGCAATGATTACAGGATATGAAGTCAGAGCAACAAACCAGATGATCCGCGAGGAAAATCTTGATGTCCGTACTATTACGATGGGCATAAACATCCTTGACTGTGCCGATTCGGATATTAAGAAATTCTGCGGCAAAATCTATGACAAAATCACGAAAAAAGCGGAAAAACTTGTCGCAACAGGCGACGAAATAGGGCTTGAATTCGGTATTCCCATTGTCAACAAAAGAATTTCGGTAACGCCTGTCGCGCTTGCCGCCGCCTCCTGCGCAACAGACAGTTACGTTGAGGTGGCCGAAACGCTTGACAGAGCGGCAAGAGAAATCGGTGTTAATTTTGTCGGCGGCTTTTCCGCGCTTGTGCAAAAAGGCATAACAAAATCAGACCAGACACTTATAAATTCAGTTCCAGAGGCTCTTGCGGTTACTGAGCGCGTCTGTTCTTCCGTAAATCTCGGCTCAAGTCGTTCGGGTATCAACATGAACGCAGTAAAGCAGATGGGCGGAATAATAAAAAAACTTGCATATAACACAAAAGATCAGGACTCTCTCGGCTGTGCGAAATTTGTCGTGTTCTGCAACGCGGTGGAAGATAATCCTTTCATGGCAGGCGCTTTTCACGGTGCTGGGGAGGGTGACTGTGCCGTAAATGTAGGAGTAAGCGGTCCAGGAGTTGTAAAAAAGGCTCTTGAAGGCATTCACGGCGCAGATTTTGAAGTACTCTGCGAAACAGTTAAAAAAACGGCATTTAGAATTACGCGTGTCGGTCAGCTTGTGGCTCGTGAGGCTTCAGAACGACTCGGCGTGCCTTTTGGAATTATAGATTTGTCGCTTGCGCCTACGCCAGCGGTCGGAGACTCTGTCGCGGAAATTTTCCGTGAAATGGGACTTGAAGAAGCAGGAGCCCCTGGTACTACTGCGGCTTTGGCGATTCTTAACGACAATGTCAAAAAAGGCGGCATTATGGCTTCCTCCTGTGTTGGAGGATTAAGTGGGGCATTTATTCCGGTAAGCGAAGACAGAGGAATGATTGAGGCCGTGCAGAAAGGCGCGCTCACGCTTGAAAAGCTTGAAGCCATGACATGTGTATGCTCTGTCGGGCTTGACATGATTGCAATTCCCGGAGATACGCCGGAAGAAACAATATCGGGCATAATAGCAGATGAAGCTGCGATAGGCATGATAAACAACAAAACTACCGCAGTGCGCGTTATTCCCGTTTACGGCAAAAAAGAAGGAGCAATTGTCACTTTCGGTGGTCTTCTCGGCTATGCGCCGATAATGAAAACAAACAATTTCGGCTGCAAGGAATTTATTGACAGAGGCGGAAGAATTCCGGCGCCTGTTCACAGCTTTAAAAATTAACACCGGAGAAACTTAATGAGCATTGTTGCTTTGATAGGACGCCCGAACGTGGGTAAATCCTCAATTTTTAACAGAATACTCGGCAAACGCGCGGCAATAGTTGACGACCAGCCGGGCGTTACAAGGGACAGACTGTACGGCGAAGCGGAATGGCTTGGCAAAAAATTCTATGTCGTAGATACAGGCGGCATTATGTCAGCAACAGAGCACCCCTTTATGGACCTCATCGCAAAACAGGTTGACCTTGCGCTTGCCGAAAGCGACGCTGTTATATTTGTTGTTGACGGGCGCGACGGAGTTACACCAGTGGACGAAGAAATAGCGCTGAAGCTTCGCAAAAGCGGAAAGCCGGTCATTGTTGCCATGAACAAACTGGACAGCACAAAACAAGAAGAGCAAACCTTCTACGAGGCTTATTCGCTTGGTTTTGACGAAGTATTCTCAACCAGCGCGGAGCACAATTCAGGAATTTCAGAGATGATGGCGGCAGTTACGGAACATTTGCCTAAGGATGTTACAGACGAAGAAAATAACGGAGAAATCAGGATTGCTCTTGTCGGGCGTCCGAACGTGGGCAAATCTTCGCTTTTCAACCGCTTTGTCGGTGAAGAGCGCTCTATGGTAAGCGATATAGCGGGTACTACGCGTGATGTTGTTGACTCTGTAATCGACTATAACGGCATAAAGCTCCGTTTCCTTGACACAGCGGGACTTCGCCGTAAGAGCAGGGTTGATACGAATATAGAATATTATTCCAACGTCCGCACATATCAGGCAATTGACCGCTGCCATGTTGCGCTTGTAATGCTTGACGCACAGGATCCGGCAACAGAACAGGACAAACGTCTTGTAGGTCAGGTACTTGAACGAGGCAAAGGAATGATACTTGTCGTAAACAAATGGGATCTCGAAAATAAAAAAGCACAAGGTGACGCAATGACAGAGCTTTTGCTTGACGAATATCCGTTTGCGAAACATGCGCCGCACGTTTATATCTCGGCACTGTCCGGCAGAAGCCTTGGCAAACTGCCGGAATATATCCTCAAGGTAGAAGAAAACAGACGCCGAAGAATATCAACGTCGGAACTCAATAAGCTTGTGCGTGAAACGCTTGCGTTTGAGCAGATGCCCGGTGACGGAAAAGGGCACAGCCTCAAGATATTCTACTGCACACAGGCAGACGGAGCGCCTCCGGCATTTATTTTCTTCGTTAATGATCCTCAGCTTTGTTCAGCCTCCTTTAAGCGCCGTCTAGATAACTGTCTGCGCATGCTGGGCGACTTTAGCGGAGTACCTCTTAAGATTTTTATGAGAGAAAAAGGCGCGAAAAACGATTAAAAATGCTAAAAATAGCAAAAAAGACCCTAAAAAACACAATTTTTATATATAAACACTTGACGAACACCGTTTTATGAGTATAAAATACCATTGTAGTTTTTGGCAACACAAAATATTACGGAGGTGCATGTCATTATGACAAAGACAGATCTCATCAACGCAGTAGCAAAAGAAACAGAGCTCACGAAGAAAAAAGCAACAGAAGTTGTTGCGGCAACATTTGGCGCAATCGCGGCACAGCTTGCAAAGGGCGAAAAAGTACAGCTCGTCGGATTTGGCACATTCCAGGTCAACAAACGTTCAGCACGTACAGGCCGCAACCCGCAGGATCCCAAGAAAACCATCAAAATTCCTGCAAAGAAAGTTCCTGCTTTCCGCGCCGGCAAAGCACTCAAAGAAGTTGTCAACAAAAAGAAATAACTTTATTGTTAGCGAAAAGCCCGGCGCATGCCGGGTTTTTTATTTTGCCGCTTGACCAAATTACTTCTCTGGAGTATTATACACACTGTTGTA
The DNA here is from genome assembly GCA_045601305.1 of Synergistaceae bacterium. GTDB lineage: Bacteria > Synergistota > Synergistia > Synergistales > Synergistaceae > Equadaptatus. The sequence goes on along the minus strand of JAZRZG010000181.1, from coordinate 4,411 downwards.
AACGGGATGTAGCGCAGTCTGGTTAGCGTACCTGCATGGGGTGCAGGTGGTCGTCGGTTCGAATCCGACCATCCCGACCAGTGAAAATAAAAAAAGAAGCCTTTCGGCTTCTTTTTTGTGTTTAAGCAAGGTTATTTCTCAAAAATCGCGAATACTCTGCACGGAAGCCCGTTTGCACCTTCAAAATTCGGCCAGGAAGCAAACAAAATCGCGCCTGCTGCCGGCACTTTGTCAAGATTGCAGAGCACTTCAATCTGAATATGATTGCGGCTTAAAATATAGCGTTCGCAGGCAAGGTCTCCTGCTTTCGCAGCTTCTGCGGAAGCATCTGTATCAAGGGTCTCATGTCCGCTTGCGGCAGCTTTGCGGGTTTCGTAAATGTATTTTACGGCTTCGAGTGACCAACCGGGAAAATTTTCTCCGCCGTTTTCGTCTGTGCCCGACATAGCATCCATGTCAGGCCACTTCTTATACCAGTCAGTTCTCAGGGCGACAAAGGCTCCTTCCGGAATTTCGCCGTAGTTTGCTTCATATTCTTTAAGGTCATCAACGGTGACGGCATAATGAGGGTCTTTTGCCGCCTTTGCGGAAATGTCGATTACGCAGAGCGGAAAAACCGCGTCTTTCATGCAGAAACTTTCCGCTGTGTTAGCGCCCTTTACAAAATGTGAGGGGAAGTCAACATGAGTTCCGAACTGTCCAGGAAATTTGAACTGCTGAATTTCACATTCAAGCATGGGATTTCCCCAGTCAAAAAGCGTGTTTCCAAGCTGTACGGCGCCTTTCGGAATTCCGCTCCAGTAGGGGCTGTCGTTGTTCATGAGATGTGAAAGTTCCACCCATTCGAGTTTTTTGAGTTCGTCAAGATTTTCCCAAAGCTTATACATATAAGTCACTCTCCCTGTGATAAAAATTGTGTAAAATATAATGTGATTCTATATGAACTTTGCATCATTAAGCGCACAGAAACCGCTGCGTGCTTGAAGCACTTCTTCGTGCGAGATTTCAGCGGTTACAATGCTTTCTTCAAAACCGCCGCATGCAGTAACAGCACCGGTTGGCGAAACTACCATGCTGTTTCCTCCGCCTTTAACTGTACCGTAATTTCCGGTACAGTTTGAAGAGATGAGCCAGCAGAAATTTTCCTGCGCGCGGACACGGTTGTACAAAGTCCACGCTTCAAGGCGCTCTGCAGGCCATGCGGCGGAAATAACAAAAAATTCCGCGCTCTGTTCAAATGTCATTTTCCTGAAAAGTTCGGGAAAACGCAAATCATAGCAGGTCGCTATGCCTATACGTCCGAATTCTGTATCTGCTACGGTTATTACGTCACCGGCTGTCAGCAGCTCTTTTTCTCTTGATTCAAAGCTGAAAAGATGAATTTTGCTGTATTTTGCAATTGCAGCGCCTTTTCTGTCAAAAAGTATGCCGCTGTTGTAATATTTGTCCCCGCGTTTTTCAACAAAGGTGCCGGAATATATGTAACAGCCGAGTTCTTTTGCCTTGCCTGAGATTGCGGACATAGTCTTGCCGCTGTCTGTTTCGGCAAGGGAATAATAATTGCTGAAATTGTAAAAGCCGATATTCCACAGTTCGGGAAGAACTATTAAGTCCGCGCCTTTGCAGCTGTCAATCATATCAAGGGCGTGTTTCACAGCTTCCTGTTTGCTTTTTTGGTCTGAAACTTCAAGCTGAATAGCCGCTGCTTTCATAATCCTGTGCCTTTCGTTAAAAATAGTCCCTAAAATGATTATAAACTGTGAAAAAAAGTTGTCAAGCAATGAAAAATTATAGTAAAATAACTAATCATTATTTTAGAAATCGGTTAAAGCGGAGGTGTCAGCATGAGTAAGGACGAGATGAAGAAGCAGTTGTGCGCGGCGGTGGACGCGGCGGCGCAGGACATTAAAGACTACGCAGATGACATAGCGGCTCATCCTGAGCTTGGTTTCAGCGAAACTCGCACGGCAAAAAGACTTGCGGACGAACTTGAGAAACTTGGACTTAAAGTTGACAAAGGACTTGCAATAACAGGGCTTCGCGCGGATATTTCAGGCAAAGGCAATGGTCCCCGCATAGGAGTTTTAGGCGAGCTTGACGCAGTCCCTTGCGCGGCGCACCCTCAGGCAGACCCTGTCACAGGCGCGTCTCATTCCTGCGGACACAACCTTCAGACATCGATAGTGCTTGCGACCGCTACTGCTCTTGCAAAAACAGATGCAATTAAAAATCTTTCCGGCGCTGTGTCTTTTATAGCCACTCCAGCGGAAGAATTTATTGAAATTACGAAGAGAAACGAAATGCGCAAAGAAGGAAAAATCAAATATCTTTGCGGCAAGCCTGAAATGATCAGACTCGGCGTGCTTGACGATGTAGATATGTCAGTAATGATACACGCCGGCGAAGACATAAAAGGTCCAGGCTTTGCGATTCCCAAAGGCGGCAACGGTTTTCGCACGTTTATGCTAAAATACGTCGGACGTCAGGCACACGCGGCGGCAGCACCGGACAAAGGCATTAACGCGCTTTACGCGGCAGTTGCCGGTATCAACGCAGTTAACGCGCTGCGTGAAACCTTCAGAGACGAAGACAGAGTGCGCGTACATTTCATAATCACCAAAGGCGGAGACACTGTTAACTGTGTTCCCGATGACGTGAGGCTTGAAGGCTATGTGCGCGCCATAACGGCTGAAAAAATCGACGAAGTATTCGACAAGGTTATCAGAGCGTTCCGCTCCGGCGGAGAAGCGCTTGGCGCAAAATGCCTTGTCAATTCATTCCCGGGTGATATGCCGTTTGTTCCGTCAGCGGCTTTCAACAAAGTTTTTGAAGAAAATGCCGTTGCGCTTGTCGGGCGCGAAAACGTACAAGCGGACACGATTTTCGCCGCCTCGTCCGACATGGGCGACGTAATGCACATAATGCCGGCGATCCACCCGTTCGGCGGAGGAGTTGAAGGCGCATATCATTCAAAGGATTTCAAGGTGCTTGATTTTGAGGCAGCTGTGCTCACGCCGGCAAAAGCAATACTTATGTCAATAGTTGACCTGCTTGACGGTGATGCGGCAAAAGCAAAAGAAATCCTTGCGAATTTCAAACCTGTCTATACAAAGGAAGAATATACGGAAGCAGCAGACCGCAGATTCTTCTCGGAAATATAGAAAAAATCTAAAAAGGGGGATTTTTTATGGAACTCGTTGAAAAGGCGCTGCGCAATAAAAAGCTGCATATTCTTGCACTTATTCTCACGATTGCCGCAGAGCTGATAGGAACATGGAAGTTCAAGCTTGGTCCTGCCATGCTTGTGCTTGTTCCTCTTCTCTATTCATTTATGCTTGGTGCCCTTTGCGGTATCAAATCACTCAAGGTGCTGAATGAAGATGATATGTATCAGGCATCGTCACTCGTTGGCGTAACCTTCTTCCTTCTTATGGCACGCTACGGCACACTGGTTGGTCCTAATTTCTTTGAAGTTATGAAAAACGGTGCTGCGCTCGTGCTTCAGGAATTCGGCAACATTGGCACAGTGTTCCTTGGTATTCCAGTTGCAGTCCTTCTGGGGCTTCGCCGTGAAGCAGTCGGTGCGGCATTCTCAAACGCGCGTGAACCGAACCTTGCAATCATCGGTGAAAAATACGGGCTCAACTCACCCGAAGGCTTCGGTGTTATGGGAGTTTACATTACAGGCACAGTTTTCGGTGCAATATTCTGCAGCCTTCTCAGTTCTGTAATCGCTTCAACGATGGGTTGGTTCTTCTCACCGGAAGCACTTGCAATGGCAACAGGTACAGGAAGCGCGTCAATGATGACAGCGGCGCTTGCGCCTCTTACCGAAATGTTCCCTGCAAAGAAAGAAATACTTACTGCCTATGCTGCAGCAAGCAATATGCTTTCAGGACTTGACGGTACCTATATGTGCGTATTCCTCAGCCTGCCGATTTCAAACTGGCTCGTTCGCAAAATGGGCGTGAAAGATGCCCCGAGCGTTCCTGCGGCTGATGACAACGTCTATTCGACAAAGAAGTAGGAGGTAATATTATGAATTATCGTCAGATGGCAAAATTCCTCCCGTTATTCACAATCATCGCTCTTTTCGGCAACTGGATGAACTGGATTAGAAACTGCAAGGAATCCTACACTCTTATGCAGTCCTTCCAGGAAGGTTTCCTCGCGGCAATTCCGGGAATACTTCTTCTCCTTGTAATAGTTGTACTCGGTATAATCATCGCGCATTTTATTCCGTGGAAAGGACTTCCAACGGTTGCGTATATAGTTACGCTCGGTTGCATTATGACAATTCCGGGCTTCCCCGGCGCTGAATTTATCACCGCGGCAGTCAAAAAAGTGAACTTCATGGTTCTCTGCACGCCGATACTTGCGTACGCCGGACTTGCAATCGGCAAAGATACTG
>JAZRZG010000180.1:0-1831 GCA_045601305.1 Synergistaceae bacterium | reverse complement strand
ATATATAACCATAAATGAGCCCATGCTTTTCATAATCCGTGCACCGTAAAATTACGCGTTAAGATATTTTTCCGTAATGGCTACAAAGGCTGCTGAACCCATCCAGAGAACATCTTCGTCAACGTCAAACTTGCTGTTGTGGTGCGCGATGTCCGTATGTTTCGCGGTATTTGACGAGCTGAGGAACATAAACGCGCCCGGAACTCTCGCAAGATATTCCGCAAAGTCTTCGCCTGCCATGTTCGGCGCAGGGCGGCTTGTCTGCATATTGTCGCCGAAAATTTCCTTAACGGCTTCGGCTGCGAACACCGCGTTTTCAGGCGTGTTGATAACAGGAGCAGCGCCCCAGTCCATCAGGAATTCAATGGTGCCGCCGAACGCTTCGGCTGTTGATTTTGCAATCTGCTCAATGCGTGTTGCCATTTTCTGACGAACTTCTTCTTTGAACGCACGGGTTGTGCCTTCAAGCACGACTTCGCCGGGAATAACGTTGTACTGGCTGCCGCCCGCGATTTTTCCGACTGTGACAACGCACGGGTCACAGGCGTTAAATTCACGCGCGATAATTGCTTCAAGTCCGAGAACTACGTGTGCCGCAATGTTAATCGGGTCAATGCCTTTTTCAGGTGTTGAGCCGTGGCAGGCTGAACCTTTAATTTTGATAACAAAACGGTCAAACGATGCCATTACGGGACCCGGGCATACAATAAACGTTCCTGCCGGAATGTTCTTGTCAAGGATTGAACCGATGTGCATGCCGTAAATTGCGTCCACACCGTCAATTCCGCCGTTTTCAACGACAATGTTCGCGCCTTTTGATATTTCTTCCGCTGTCTGGAACAGGAATCTCACTTCGCCGCAGAGTTCGTCTTTGTGCGCCGCAAGAACCTTGGCAGCTCCGAGAAGCATCGAAGCGTGGGTATCGTGTCCGCAGGCATGCATGCATCCGGGATGTGTTGACGCAAATTCCAGTCCTGTTTCTTCCGTAATCGGAAGCGCGTCCATATCAGCGCGCAAAGCTACGGTTTTGCCCGGTTTGCCGCCTTTAAGAGTCGCGATTATGCTGCTGTCTTTTTCTGAAAGTTTGTACGGAATACCGTATTCGTCAAGCTTCGCCGTGACATAGTCGCGGGTTTTGGGAAGATTAAGTCCGAGCTCAGGGATTTTATGCAGATCTCTGCGCATTGAAACGATATAGTCCTGCAAATCTTTGCATTCATTCCACATCATAACAGTCGCCTCCGTTTATGCAGCTTTCTTTTTATCTGCCATATACATCATGCGCGCGATTGCAACCGTTCCGAAAACTGAAAGAACGATAACGAGCCACGCCTGCATACCGCCTATCATTTTGCACGCGACAGGAATCGCGAGTGAGCAAAGCGCGAGTTTCGGCTGTTTGAGACCGAAATTGCCGAGCGTTGCGCCAAAGATTGCGGCTGACGCGTAAACTTTAAGACCAAGGCTGATTGAATCAGGCAGAACTGCAACAACTGCTGCTCCGCAAATAGCGGCTGCCGTGGTTGCTATAAGGTTTGTGATAATTGAACCGCAAATTGCCATTGTAGAAACAATTTCAGCCTGAATCGTGCCGGCTTCGCTCTTTGTAACGTCAAGCGCGAGTGCCGCGCAGGGAACACGCATGTTGCCTATGTTTCCTGAAAGGAAGCTGAGGTAGGTTCCTGCCATGCCGAGTGAGGCATAGTAAGAAATCGGTTCAACAATATAGAACGCGCCGAAAAGAAGCGCTGTCTGCAGCCAGGCTTCAAGCACGTAGCTGATGTTCGGCCAGCAGTTGTATTTCATGCAGAGGTAAAGCACCGGAAGGAAC
>JAZRZG010000179.1:0-6422 GCA_045601305.1 Synergistaceae bacterium | reverse complement strand
GGGGTATAACTTCGCGGGTGTATGAATAACGGGGGTATAAGTAACGGGAAAAGATTTTTTGACCCGTATTTTTTCGTATTTTTTTCTCCCGTTTTCAGCAGGACAGAAAAACAAATTACCAATGACCAAGTACCAATTACCGAATGACCGCAGGGAATACCGAGCGTTTAGCGAGAGTATCGGTGGTGTCCGCTGAAGCGGACTTTGAAAGTTAAAACCGTAATCCCGTGTTTTTTACTAATGACAAGAACGCACCTCGCACTTAGCACTTAGCACTTCGGAAAAGCGAAAGCAGCGGACGACTAACGACCAACGACTTTTTACTCCCGACTCCCGACTCCCGTCTTTTATACTCCCGTCTCCTATACTCCCGTCTCCTATACTCCCGTCTTCTATACCCCCGTGTTTTATACGCATTGCGTATTGTTTACTTATTTTCATTACAGTATAATATAGCGCAGAAAAGCAAACATCTTTTTCACCGGAGGGTATCTCATGAAGCGTTTTCTGAAAGGGTTGTATATTTTCGTTCTTGCGTTAAGCATGGCTGCTGCGTGTCTTACACCGGCGTTTGCGGAATCTTTTGCTGAATTTATCAAGACGCTTGAGGGTTATCAGAAGACTCCGCTTGACCGCGCGGAAGAACTCAGGCAGGAATATATGAAGACTTTGTCTTATGAAGATGCAGTTGCAAAGCAGAACGGTGTTCCGCTGCGTGAGGTTATTGATTATGAAATGGCTCTGCACAGGGCGGTTTCTCTTTACTCCAGCCAGCACTATTACAACAAAGCTGATTTAACCGATGATGCCACAATTATCGACGATGACACAGTACGTCAGTTCCTCGCGCAGAAACCGCCGTATGACATTACTTTTTACTCTCAGACAGTCGGCATTGTATATCGCGCAAAGACTACGCTTGCGCTGCACAAGGCTTTTATCGCGCGTACAAAAAAGGAAATCGAGAGGCTTACTCAGGAAAAATTTACGCTGGAAAAGCGCTATCGGCTGTGTCTTGACAGGCTTGATACTGATGATGACATTGTCAAAAACGAGTGGAACATGAAGGTCGTCAAGGTGTGTTACGAGGTCTGTTTTGAAAAGCTGCGTCTGAAAAACATAGCTGTCGAATCCCGACAAAATTCTGCCAATGCCTTGGAGCGCCGCATAGCTGCGCTTGAAAATATGCTGGTGACTGTGCGAAAAAATATCAAGCTCAGCGGCAAGGAGGAGGACTGGTTTACAAACCTTACGCAGCAGTATATTGCAAAGCAGTACAGCAGAATCGATATTCTCAGTCAGAAACATGACCTGCTGGCAGAAAAACTGACTTCAACAACAAATATGCCTTCTCACATGGCAAAATACTGCTATTCGACTGAGCAGAATCTTATTGAAAATGAGATCGCCATACTTATCAATCTGTCTGATTATTGGGTTACTCTGCGTTCGGCGTGGGCACTTGCCAAGGAAAACATAGCAGACGACAGCGACCGCAAACTTGTAGAGCATACTCGCGAAATCTGCGAGGATATAACTGCCAAAATCGACAATGATTACGAGTATTGCATAAATGAAATTAAGAAAACAAGCAATGCCGCTGAAACATCTGCCTCGTTTTTTGAAAGCCAAAATCTGAACACGGTTGACTCTGACAGGCAGCTTTACAACGAGTTGTCTGTTAATCTGAAATCCCGGCTCGCAAGATATGCCGATTATCTGTATCAGCTTATACAGATGAAAGACCTGTTCTCAAACATGATATCGGAGATTAACAGAATATACGGCACGGCGCCGAAGGACAGCAAACTGAATTTCACTGGTAAAATATCCGAAATTTTTGTCAACGTCCGCGATTATGAGCTGTTCTACGTTGAGGATTATCCTGTTACTTTGGGCAAAATTTTCACGGCAATTATTATTTTCATCGTCTGCTATCTGATTTCTTCATACGTTGCTTTTATGGCAAGACGTGTTATTAAGCACAACAGTTCGCTTTCTGTTCACAGCGCGCTGCTTGCCTCAAAGCTGGTGAAATATCTCGGCATTTTGTTCTCTTTTATGATTGCAATGGCTCAGCTCGGTATTCCGTACACGGCGCTGGCTGTCGCAGGAGGCGCTATTGCTGTCGCGTTCGGCTTCGGCGCGCAGAAAATGATTGCCGATTTGTTCGCGGGGCTTGCTCTTTTTATGAAAAACCGTATTCACGTCGGCGACCATGTACTGCTCAACGGACAGTACGGCGTTGTCAAGGAGCTTTCTCTGTATGACACGGTGCTTCTTATGGAGGACAGCAAGGATTTAATCGTTCCGAACAGCAAGTTCTTTGATCAGGAATTTGTCAATCTCACGCTTGAAAATCCAAATGTCCGTCTGACTATTGACGTGGGTGTCGCTTACGATACTGACCTCAAAAAACTGCGTACTGTTACTGAAAATATACTTGAGAAAAGCCCTCTCGTTCAGAAACGTCCTTACTACAGAGTCGTGTGCGACAGTTTTGACGACAGCGCCATCGTTGTCAAGGTTCAGTTCTTTGCAAACATTGTCGAGCGCAGTCAGGTGGAGGTCAAGAGCAATATTATGAAGGACATCACGGAAGCTTACCGCGCGAACGATATTGTAATCGCCTTCCCGCAAAGAGATGTTCACATCATCAGCGAACAGTAGCAGGTGCGGCAGATGTACAACGTTATAATAATAGGCGCAGGAGTTTCCGGCTGCGCGGCGGCAAGGGAATTGTCAAAATACAGGGTTAAAGCATGCGTGCTTGAACGCTGCTCTGACGTAAACTGCGGGACGTCAAAGGCAAACAGCGGCATAGTCCACGCCGGTTACGACGCGGCGGAGGGTTCTCTCATGGCGCGGCTGAATGTCAGAGGCAACGAATTGCTGTGGCAGCTTTCGCGCGATCTGGATATTCCCGCGCGTCAGTGCGGCTCGCTTGTAGTCTGTCTTGACGAAGAGGATATGCCGAAGCTCAGCGCGCTTTATGAACGCGGGCTGAAAAACGGCGTAAAGGGGCTTAAAATTATCAGCCGCGACGAGCTTCGCGCGCTTGAGCCGAATATATCCGACAATGCCTGCGCCGCGCTTTACGCGCCGTCTGCCGGAATAATCGACCCTTTTATGCTCAACATTGCCATGGCTGAAAACGCTTGCACAAACGGTGTCGATTTTCGTTTTGACAGCGCTGTGACTGCAATAGACAAAAAGGACGGTTTCTTCGTCATTCACACGACAAAGGGTGATTTTGAAGCAAAGCATGCGGTTAATGCCGCCGGCGTGTACGCTGACGAAATTCACAATATGGTGAGCGCGCGCAAAATCAAAATTATTCCGCGCAGAGGGGATTACTGTCTGCTTGACAATGAGGCGGGAAATCACGTATCCCGCACAATTTTTCCGCTGCCGGGCAAATTCGGCAAGGGCATTCTTGTATCCCCTACTGTTCACGGCAATCTCATCGTGGGTCCCACGGCAATCGACGTAGAGGACAAAGAGGGTATAAACACGACGCGTGAGGGGCTTGACGCTGTAATTGAAAAATCGGGAATGTATGTCAAAAATCTTCCGATGCGCAAGGTTATAACTTCCTTTGCGGGGCTTCGCGCGCACCACGAAGACCATGAGTTCATTATCGGCGAAATTGAAGACGCTAAAGGTTTCATAGACTGCGCGGCAATAGAATCTCCCGGGCTCACAAGCTGCGCGGCAATAGGCGAAATGGTTGTTGAAATTTTGAAAACAATGCTGCCGCTTGAGGAAAATCCGAACTTCTGCGGCACAAGAAAAGGCACGCCTTATTTCAAGGGGATGACAAACGAAGAACGCGCCGAACTGATTAAAAAAGAGCCGGCATACGGGCGTATTGTCTGCCGCTGCGAAACTGTGACGGAGGGTGAAATCCTTGACGCGATTCACAGACCGCTCGGCGCCGCGACTCTTGACGGCGTCAAAAAGCGCACGCGCGCCGGAATGGGGCGCTGTCAGGCGGGGTTCTGCACGCAGCGTGTCATGGAGCTTCTTGCGCGCGAGCTTGGCACAGATATTTCTGAGATTACCAAAAACGGCGGGAAATCAAGGCTTATTTCCGGCACTGTCAAGGAGACACTTTAGGTGACTGCAATGAAAAATTATGACATAGCAATAATAGGCGGAGGTCCTGCAGGGCTGTCAGCGGCAATATCAGCAAAGGAAAACGGCGCGGAGCCGCTGATTATCGAACGCGACGACAGACAGGGCGGCATTCTCAATCAGTGCATACACAACGGCTTCGGGCTTCACACTTTCAAGGAAGAACTCACAGGTCCCGAATACGCGGAGCGTTATGTAAGGCGCGCCGCAGAGCTTGGAATTGACTGTAAACTCGGCACTATGGCGCTGGAAATTTCAAAAGACAAAACTGTTACGGCGATAAACAAAGAGGACGGTCTTTTTACTCTCAATCCGAAGGCTGTGATACTTGCCATGGGCTGCCGCGAAAGACCGAGAGGCGCGTTAAACATACCGGGGTATCGTCCGGCAGGGATTTACAGCGCAGGCACGGCACAGCGCCTTGTCAATATGGAAGGCTTTATGCCGGGCAGAGAAATTGTGATTTTAGGCTCAGGCGACATCGGTCTGATTATGGCGCGCCGTCTTACGCTTGAAGGCGCGAAGGTAAAACTTGTCGCAGAGCTTATGCCCTACTCCGGCGGTCTGAAACGCAACATAGTCCAGTGCCTTGACGACTACGGAATACCGCTGAAATTAAGCCATACTGTCGTTGACATTAAGGGAGAAGAACGCGTGGAGGGCGTAACTGTCGCGCGTGTTGACGAAAAAGGCAGACCTGTTGAGGGCACGGAGGAATTTTACAGCTGCGACACACTTCTGCTTTCCTGCGGTCTGATTCCTGAGAACGAACTGTCGCACAACATGGGAATCGAAATCAACCCGTTCACGAACGGCGCTTTTGTCAACGAGAGTTTTGAAACGTCAGTGCCCGGAGTTTTTGCCTGCGGCAACGTGCTTCACGTTCACGACCTTGTCGATTTTGTATCAGAGGAAGCGGCGCAGGCAGGTAAAAACGCGGCTGCGTATGTCAAAACCAACGTACATAATATAGAAGGAACACGGAATATTAAAGTTACGGCGCAGGACGGAATACGCTACACGGTACCGTCGGTCATACGTCCCGAAAAAATGCAGGGCAGCGTCACAATACGCTTTCGCACGGCAAATGTGTACAAAAACTGCGCGCTCGCCCTTTACCTTGACGGAGAACTTCTGTTTCGCAGAAAAAAGCAGATAATGACGCCCGGGGAAATGGAACAGGCGGCAGTAACGCGCGAACAGCTTGAAAAACATCCGGAAGTTAACGAAATTGCGCTGAAAATCGAGGAGGCTTGGTGATGGAACAGAAAAAATTAACCTGCATCGGCTGTCCGATGGGCTGCGAAATCACTGTTGAGCTCGACTGCGGAAAAATAATTTCCGTTGCGGGGAATACATGCCCGCGCGGCGACGTTTACGCGCGCAAAGAGGTTGCTTCACCGGCACGAACAGTCACCTCTCTTGTGCGGCTTAAGGGCGGCAAAGACGCTGTCGTATCGGTAAAGACAGAGACAGACATACCGAAGGAGAAAATCTTTGACTGCGTCCGCGCGCTGAAAGAAATTGAGGTCAGCGCGCCGGTGCATATCGGCGACGTGATAGTTAAAAACGTTGCCGATACAGGAGTAAACGTAATAGCTACAAGGGAAGAAATGCAGCTCTGAACGGCGCGCGGACAGATTTTTAATATTTTTTCAAAAAAACTATTGCCAAAATGGAAGATAGTGCTATAATTTCTCTCGTTGCGAAAGCAATCTGTTATTCCTCAGTAGCTCAATCGGCAGAGTACCTGACTGTTAATCAGGGTGTTACTGGTTCGAGTCCAGTCTGGGGAGCCAGAAAATTAATCCGGAGATTTCTCCGGATTTTTTGTTGTATGCCTGCCGGCACTGATTACAACAGGATAAATCATTTTTCTGAAAAAAAGAAAAATAGTGCTTGCAAAAATCAGAAAAGCATAGCATAATATTAATCACTGGTAACACCAAATCACAAATCCATAGGGGGTTTTACACGTGAAGAAGTTCACAAAACTCGCAGTCGCTGCTATGGCTCTCGTAATGGTTTTCGCATGCGTAGCATCAGCAGCACAGATCACCTACCTCAAGAGCCCGTATTGGGAACCGAACACCAAGAAAGCAATCAACCAGATGTTCGAAGCCTACGGCAAAACGTCAAAGGGCTACAACCCGAACTGCAAACCGTACGCAGTATTTGACTGCGACAACTCAATCACAGTTCTCGACGTTGAAGAACAGCTCGCAATCTACCAGCTCGAACACCTCCGCTTTGCAATTAAGCCGCAGGATATGTTCAAAGTCCTC
>JAZRZG010000178.1:0-3541 GCA_045601305.1 Synergistaceae bacterium | reverse complement strand
CCCTTGCCGAACTTGAAGCTCACGCCGGCGTTGTACGCGTTCTGATTCTGTCCTACCGATGTTGACGCGCTAAGCATAAAGTTCGGGTTTGGCTTATACGCAACACCGATTGCTCCCGCGCTTTCGCCGCGATAGTTGCCGTACGCTACAGCTCCGACAAATTTGTCGCCTTCTTCACCTGTCGGCTCAACATAATGCAGACCTGCCAGCGCTGCTGAAATAGCTCCGACTTCGCGGATTTCCTGCGTGTTCGCGCTTATCGCAACGTCTCTTGCGTAAAGCTGCGCTCCGTTCACAGCATCAGTTGATACCGGAGTAACCTGTCCTTCTGCCACTTTTGTAATTCTTGTTACGGAATTCGCAGTTCCGTTGCCGAGTGTTATGGTTTCTCTCCTGTCATCATCGTACGCCACTCCGCGCGTACCTGTGCCAGAGCCTATCGCGTCATTCATCTGTTTGACGTTGACGGCGTCAGTATCCAACTTACCTGCCGCAACGTTGATTATTCTGCGCTGCTGCGCCGCGGAGCCTACTGATACTACGTTGCTCTCCGTTACGCTTGAATTGTTGCCGAGCGCTACACTGTTTTTAATACTGCTGTCCGTGATTTTTACGTTATTGCCAAGCACAAAGTTGTAGTCTCCTGCTATTTCGTTGTTGTTGCCAACCGCGTAGCTTTCATTTCCTGAAATTATGTTCGGGTCACCGAAAGCGCCTGAAGCTGTACCTGAGACTTTGTTGCCGTAACCGGCTGCCGTTGAGCGTTCACCGCTTACAACGTTGCCGTAGCCTATCGCAGTTGCTCCGGCTCCGGTTGCCTGTGCAGCCGCAGCGCTGTCATAGTTCTTTGCTGCTACAGCATCATCTATCGGTTTGAGTGCCTTGTCAAGCGATTTCAGGTTTGCCGCCGTAGTGTTTTCCGCGTTAACATAGCTGCCTCCTGAAACAATATCTTCTTTCAGTTCAGAATACAGTTTATCGCCGGTGACTGTTTTCTTGTCGTTGCGCGCAATTTCTCCGCTGGTTTCAACTTCAACGCTTTCTGCCTTAAATTCACTGTGTCCGCCCTGCAGTTCGTTTATTGCGTCCGTATTGCTCTTTACCTGTGTGTCAAGTGCTGTAAGGTTTTGGGATACTGTGTTCGCCTGCCGCACGTAACTGCCGTCTGTGGTAATTTTTCCGATTTTGTCATCAAGCGCCTTCAAGTTCTGAGCCGTTGTATTTGTTTTCTTAACGTATTCCCCGTTTGTTGCAAGGCTGAGTTCCGCATATATCTGTCCGCCGTTGACCGCTTCCTTTGAGTCTGCCGCTATTGTACCGTCAGCTACGTTTGTAATTTTTCCGCCCGCTGCGCTGAGTCCGGCTGAGGTGATGTAATCCTTTCCTCCTACTCTGAGCGTGTCCGCAGTAAGCTTTGTTATATCGGCTACATTTCCTTTTACGATTGATATTCCTTCAGGCAGTACATCTGTCCTGTTTGCGGCATCAAAGGCTGTACCCGCCGTTAACTTGTCAAAGTATGCTGTGTCGGCTGTTTCCAAAACTACGTTGTATTTTGTAGGTTCATCTGTGTCCTGAACCAGTTCAACTCTCGTATTCTTGCCGTTGACAAAACTCTTTATTTCGCTGCCTTCAAGAATTACAGGCGTACGAAGTCCGCTCAGGTCAACATTTACTGCATTTGGTATTTCCAGTCCGCTGTAACTGTCTTTGAGAGTGAACTTGACTACGTTTCCGTCAAGGCTTGCTCCTGATATTGCATTGTCTTTCATCTGTGCCACGTCAACAGTCGTTCCGTCGTTGGTATGCGCCTGAATAAGTCCGGCTGTTGCTGTAAAACCGCCCGTTGTCTTTATCTGTTTGTTCCAGCTTGCGACATCTTCGATTACTACATCGGCTGTCGCCGCCGCGTTATAGCGGTCTTTTGCCGTAAGCGTCAGCTGTCCGTTTGCGCTGTTCACCGTTCCGGCATTCACGGCATAATCTTCTGTCTGAACTTCAAACTTTGTAGTGTTGTTCTTTGTCGCAGTAATTTTTCCGTTTGAAATAGCCATTGACGCAATTTCACTGTCATGGTCAGCCTTGACCTGAGTGTCAAGTGCCGCTATGTTTGCTGCTGCCGTATTTGCTGCTGCGATGTAGCTTCCGTCAGCGGATACTCTTGTTTCATCGTAAACATCTCCGCCGTTGACCGCGTCTTTTGAACCTGACGCTATGTTTCCGCTTGCCACATTCGTAATTTTCCGGTTATTTGCATCAAGTCCGCCTGATGTAATATAAGTCTTGTCTCCGACCTTTACTCCTGCATCGGAAAGCTCCACCTTGTTTGTGCTGCCTGCGACAACCTTGCTCGTTGCTTCAACGTTCGTTACCTTGACGTTTTCACCAAGCGCTACCGTTATAGCGGCATTGCCGTCGCCGTCCTGCGCGATAGATGTCGTAATATTTGTTTTGCCTGCAGCCTTGGTATCGCTGCCTGCAATACTAAGCGTCTTATCGCTTGCCACAGTCTGCTCGGTGCCGCTGTCAGCCGTATATTTCGCTTCAGAGGAAATGCCTGTAACATCAAAAGTATCGCTGTAGCCCGTATCATAACTGTCTTTTACGGTAAAGGTAATCTTTTTGTTTGCCGCGTCATAAGCTCCGCTTTCTACATAACGATCTTTTATCGCGTCTGTTACAAGATCTTCTGTTGCTCCGTCAACTCTTGTCGCCGTAATTTTGCCATCGCTGCCGAGCGCAATTGATTTTATCGAAGCATTGTCAAGTGCCTTTAGATTTTCGTTAATTGCTGCGCTGTCTGTTATGTACGTTCCGCTCTGTTTCGCGCCTATCGCCGTGTCAAGCTTCTGTATCTGCGCCGCTATCGTGTTCGTTCCGGCGGCATCAGTCGCTGATATATAGTTGCCTGCCGTCGTTTTGCCTATAGCTTTATCAAGGCTTGTAATGGCTGCCGTTGCCGCGCTGTTCGCCGCGTAATAGCCGTTTACGCTTGCCGCCGTCACCGTTGTAGCTCCATATACGTCACCAATATTTGCCGCGTTGGTGCCGCCGCTTACAAGTGTTCCGCCGCTTGCAACGTTTGTTATCTGTTTGCTGTTCGCGTTTATGCCGCTTGCCGTTATGTATGAGGCGCTTTTAGCGGCGGCGAAAAGCTGCTGCCCGCAATGCAGCTCAAATTCATCGCAGTCGTCAAAATTCCTTCGGCGTATAAAGCAGGTGCAGTCGTCAGCAACGCAGACAGGCTCAAAGCTCTCATTAAGAAAATATATCTCCAAGAAAGCTACACCCCCAAATACATCTGCCTGTAGCCGATACAGGCATCAAACGCAATGCTCTGCTTTGAGGTGACTATTTTAATCGGCGTTTCGCCCTGCTTCAGAGAAAAGAAAACAGAGCTGCTGTCCATATATTGCAGGCAGCTTGTCCCGTTGCAAAGCACCTCTTTTTTGCCCGCAGCAGTGCATATGCTTATGCTGTCTCCTATGCTGAAAGCATGAGTGAGCTTTATAAACTCCTCTGTCAGGGTGTTGATAACGCT